>JBEPXR010000034.1:0-12798 GCA_041641775.1 Desulfobia sp.
TACGACCTGGTTAATAGAAGGTATTTTGAAGGAGTGCGGATTCAGCCCGGGTGTTATCGGTACGGTCAATATCAGATTCGCCGGGCAGGAAAGGGCCAGCAGGTTGACAACTCCTGAACCACTTGAACTTCAGAAAACACTGAGGGCAATGATCGACAAGGGCGTGAGTCATGTCGTGATGGAAGTTTCCTCTCATGCCTTGGATCAAGGGAGGGTAAACGGACTGAGTTTCGACGTCGCCCTATTTACCAACCTCAGTCGAGATCATCTGGATTACCATGCAGACATGGGCGGCTATTTCGATGCCAAGAAAAGACTGTTTACTCATTATTTGAAAACTACAGGGACTGCCGTGGTCAACCTGGGAGCTGATACCCCGGGAATTCAGAGAAGAAAACGAAGCAAAGAAATCAGTAGTGGAGAAAGACCCTGGGGGAGTGAGCTGGCTTTCTACCTGCAGGAATTACATGTCGGTTGCACCCTTACCTGTGGAATAGAAGAAGGGCAGATCTCTGCGATAAATCCAGCATACAGTCTGGCCGGTATCACAGCAGAAATTACATTTCCCGACGGGGAGTTCCAACTCAGAAGTCAGCTGGTAGGGAAATTCAATCTAAGCAATCTTCTCAGTGCCGCTGCAGTGGGGGCGGCCATCGGTTTGTCTCCAGAAAACATAGAGCGAGGGCTCCATAAGGTAGAGGCAATACCGGGTCGCCTGGAACGGATATCAGCTACCGACAATCGATCTGTAGCAGCATTTTCCGGGGAAGACAGGTTTTGTCCGGAGATTGCTGATCGTTACGGTCAGCCTCCGGCTTCAGGCGTAATTTCAGCGGAAAAAAAACCCGTATTTTTCATCGACTATGCGCATACACCAGATGCTCTCCAACAGGTACTTATGACTCTGAAACCTTTGGTGGACAAGAGATTGATAGTAGTTTTCGGCTGCGGAGGAGACCGCGATAAAGGAAAGAGGCCACTCATGGGTGAAGTTGCCGGCCGTCTTGGAGATGTTGTCATTGTAACCTCCGACAATCCCCGTAGTGAAGCCCCGGAGTCGATATTGCATGATATTGAAAAAGGTTTTGCCGATCTGTCAATCAAAAGGGTGGGCCTTGAAGAATTGAGGCGCAACCCCAATGCCCGAAACGGCAGCAGTTGGAATGGAAAGCAAGTGGAAGAGACCGTCGATACGATTTACTCGGTGATTGCGGATCGTGGAATGGCAATAAGGAAGGCAATTGCCCTAAGTCATCCAGGAGATGCGGTGGTCATTTGCGGCAAGGGACATGAGAGCACTCAGACAGGCAGGTTTGGAACGATATTTTTTGACGACAGACTTGAATCTATAAAGGCATTAAACCTTCAAAGAAGAATTATCTAAGGAGACAGGGGGCGTCAGTCTCCGATCTGCTGGACTATCTGGTAAAACGCCACAAGCACACTCCGAGATGTTGAGAAAAGGAAAAGAGTATGGAATTGGCCCAGGAAAACAAAGGTTTCCCTCCCACCCCGGTGAAACTGTCGGGGCTTGAAAAAGGTTCCGGTTTTCTGGAGCGAAAAAGATTTATATGGAATGTACGTCATGTACTCAGGGCGACTGGGGGTAATCTTGCAGCCGGACCTGATTACGGTGAATTTGCCGGGATTTCCATTGACAGCCGAACCGTGCAGGAGGGTGATCTTTTCCTGGCTCTGGTCGGAGAAAATTTTGACGGGCATGATTTTGTCGAGCAAGCCAGCGCCAAGGGCGCTGCCGGATTTCTGGTTTCCAGGCTGCCTGACATCGATTTGAACGCTTCAACGGTCCGGGTGGAAGACACCTTGGTTGCCCTGGGGCAGCTGGCCTCATATCGGAGGCGGCTCATGCCTGAGCTGGGGGTCATTGCTATAACGGGCAGTTCCGGTAAAACTACGGTAAAAGAGATGTGCAGCCACGTCCTTATTGATGAATTTCAGGTGCTTAAAACAGAAGGGAATTTTAATAACCTGGTAGGACTACCCTTGACACTGCTCAGGCTGGAACAGGACCATGAATTGGCTGTTCTTGAGATGGGCATGAATCATGCCGGGGAAATCAGAGCGATGACCAGGATCGCCGATCCGGATCTTGCCTGCATTCACAATATACAGGAAGCTCATCTCGGGGGATTCGGCTCTCTGGAAGGAATAAAACGTGCCAAAGAGGAGCTCTTCGAAAACTGTTCTGCGACTACCCGGCTTTGTATCAATCTGGACGACGACCTGGTAAGAGGACTTTCCAAAAAATATTCGCAGCACCAGATCAGCTATGGCAGACATCGTAAAGCGGATGTAAGGGCTACCCATGTGAGAAATCTCGGTGAAGAGGGCATGGCGTTCACCCTTAGTATTAACGAAGAAAGAAGGAGGCTTCGGTTGAGGTTTTTGGGGGAGCATAATGTGAGCAATGCCCTGGCTGCAGCAGCCATCTCTTATGGCGCCGGACTCAGGATCGATCAGATAGTCCGCCGTCTCGAGCAGTGTCAGCCCTATTCCCAGCGTTTCCAGGTGGACAGGGTTGGCGGACTGCGGCTGGTCAACGATTGCTATAATGCAAATCCTTCTTCGATGACCGCGGCTCTTCAAACCATCCGGTCCCTGAAAGCAGGCAGGAGAAGCATAGCAGTACTCGGTGATATGATGGAACTCGGCGAATCGGCGGAAATCTCTCACTTAAGGCTGGGGGAGAAGGTTGCCTGTTCGGGTTTTGACTTTCTTATAGCCTTGGGAGAATTTGCTCATAAAACGGTAGAGGGAGCACTTAACGGAGGAATGACCATGAAACAGGTCAGTTCAGCTGTCGCATCAGAAGAGGTTCTGGATCGACTCATGAAGCTCTATCATCTGAGAGAGATTGACCAGGGAGATTGGGTGCTGGTCAAGGGCTCGAGAGGCATGAAGATGGAGATCATCGTGGAAGGACTGAAGACGCAGTTGGAAATGTAAACCCACCGCTCAGCCGGTTGACTCTATGTTATATCATTTATTATATCCACTCCATACTTTGTTCAGCGGGTTTAATGTTTTTCGATATATAAGTTTCCGGGGAATTGGGGCGATTATAAC
The DNA here is from genome assembly GCA_041641775.1 of Desulfobia sp. Taxonomy (GTDB): domain Bacteria; phylum Desulfobacterota; class Desulfobulbia; order Desulfobulbales; family SURF-16; genus JAWLDV01. The sequence goes on from JBEPXR010000034.1 coordinate 3,088, forward strand.
CGCTTTTTTTCTGGTTGCAATTTTAGGTCCGAAATTTATCAGGATCTGCAAAGAGAAGCAGTTTGGCCAGGTGATCAGGGAAGATGGGCCCGCGACCCACCTCAGCAAGCAGGGTGTACCTACCATGGGAGGGCTTCTCATCCTTTTTTCCGTCACCGTATCCACTCTCCTCTGGGTTGATCTGACCAGCCTTTATGTCTGGACCATTATGGCGATAACCCTTTTGTTCGGGGGGGTCGGAGCCATTGATGACATAAGAAAATTCACTCGGCAAAATTCCAAAGGGCTTAGTGCCCGCTCCAAGCTTTTTTTTCAGTTATTTGGAGCGCTTATAGCGGGAATCGTCCTTATCAAGAGCAATGCTTTTGATACGAGTCTGACTTTTCCGTTTCTCAAAGATTTCAGACCGGAACTAGGCTGGTTTTATCTCATATTTATGGCCCTGCTGGTCGTGGGGGCGTCAAATGCCGTTAACCTGACCGATGGTCTGGATGGTCTCGCCATCGGTCCTGTTGTTGTGACAAGCGGAATTTATCTGCTTTTCTCATATCTTGCCGGCCATGCCGTTTTTGCTTCGTATCTCCAGATTCCCCATGTGGCTGGTGCAGGAGAAGTCACCGTATTCTGTGGTGGGCTGGCCGGAGCGAGTCTGGGATTTCTCTGGTTCAATTCGTATCCGGCGCAGGTTTTCATGGGAGATGTGGGCTCCCTTTCCCTGGGAGGAGCTCTGGGAATGGTAGCCATTATAACCAAACAGGAGATCCTTCTGGCATTGGTAGGTGGAATATTTGTTATTGAAGCCCTTTCGGTCATCATTCAGGTTGGTTATTTCAAGTTTACCGGGGGAAAACGGATCTTTCTGATGGCTCCTTTTCATCATCATTTTGAGGAAATGGGCTGGGAAGAACCCAAAGTTGTGGTCAGATTCTGGATCATATCAATAATTTTGGGCCTGGCTGCCCTCGCCACTTTAAAGCTGCGGTGATCGTGATGAACCCTCCCTTCAGAAGCAATCAGTTGCAGCAGCTACTCGCCGAGCCTTCACGTTGGCGTGTAGTGGTGGTCGGCGGCGGTAAATCAGGTGAGACTGCAGTGCGTTTCCTCCACAGACTGGGTTTTCAGGTGTGTCTCAGCGACTCCGCCCCGGCTTCAGAGATGGACAACGCCTTCGCCTCCTGGCTGCGCAATAGCGAAATAAGGTGGGAATCAGGTAGTCACACGTCGGCAACTTTTCTTGAATCCCATCTGATTATTGTGAGTCCCGGAGTACCACTTGACATTCCCTGCCTGGAAGAGGCCAGGTCGGCGGGAATCCCTATTATAGGCGAGATGGGCTTTGCCTCGCTTTTTCTGAATCTGCCAGTGATCGCGGTTACAGGAACCAATGGTAAGACGACCGTAACAAACATGCTGGCCTCTTTATTTAAGGCCGCAGGGAAAAAGGTTTTTGTTGGAGGGAATATAGGGCGGCCCCTGACTGAATACCTGCTGGAATCCTATGATGGTGCAGTAATGCGAGGCTGGGCTGATTTCGCAGTTTTGGAGGTCAGCAGTTATCAATTGGAGACGGCTGGCGGTTTCCGGCCGGATATAGGGATCCTGCTTAATATAAGTCCGGATCATCTGGATCGTTATGATTCTTATAACTCTTATGCCGAGGCCAAATTATTGCTTTTTGCCAACCAGCAGAGAGGGGATAAGGTTCTGCTGAATATGGATGATCCTGAAATACTGAGATTTGTAGACGTGAGTTCGGTGAGGGGGGAGAAATACATTCTGGAGCGTTGTCCGGGAAGGAGAAACAGCGCCTGTTGGCGAAAAGATGAGGTTCGGTTATTTTTAGGCGATCAGGCTGAGCACTACTGGTTGCCTGAACTCCTGCAAACCTCCCCTAATCGTGAGAATGCCGCGGCAGCGGTCCTCGCCTCCCGGCTGGCCGGCTGTCCACCTGAGGCAGTTGTAGATGGACTGTCCAGCTTCCGTCCCCCGCCACATCGGATCAGTCTGGTGGCAGAAATAGACGGGGTTATTTTCTATGATGATTCCAAGGCGACCAACATAGGTGCAGTACAGTCAGCCTTGGCTGGTATGGAGAGACCTGTAATTTTGATAGCAGGTGGCCGTGATAAAGGTGGGGATTACGGGCTCCTTGCCCCCCTTGTTCGCGAAAAGGTGAAGCTCCTGGTGTTGACTGGAGAGGCCGGGGAGAAAATTGCCGGAGCACTGGACGATCAGGTAGACATCCAGATGGCAGGCGATATGGAGGAGGCAGTTTGCCGGGCTGTAGAGGCGGCAGTCCCGGGAGACGCTGTATTGCTTTCTCCGGCCTGCTCCAGTTTCGACATGTATAAGGGGTATGCCGAAAGGGGGCTTCACTTTCAGGAAATAGTGAGGAGAATGCTGAAAAATTAAGGTTCATACCAGGTGGACGGCGGTTCTTTTTTGGTTTGTATAATAGGGGGAGAGAGGAGCCGCCGTTCACGGTCAGTTTTCAGAGCAATGATAGAAATCAGAGAGCAGACATCGGAAAAGATACTTGGTCGGAGAGCTTGATGAGACTTATAGTCAGCGGCGGCGGGACAGGCGGACATATCTATCCAGGTATGGCAGTTGCCGAGGAGGTGATAGCCGGCAGTTCCGATAACAGGGTGCTTTTTATTGGTACTGACAGGTCCGCTGACAGAAGAGCGTTCTACAGAGGTGGATTTCAAAGTGCAATACTGAGATGCCACGGTCTTAAGGGGAAGAGCTTCGGTCCTCTCCTTAAGAGCCTGATACGGCTTCCTTTAAGTCTGATTCAGGCTCTTAGAATGGTGTACAAATTTAAACCTGATCTAGTCCTGGGGGTGGGGGGGTACGTAACAGGGCCTGTTCTGCTGGCGGCCAATATTTTGCTGAAGCCGACCTGTATTCACGAGCAGAATTCCGTTCCTGGATTGGCAAATAGGCTGATCGGCAAGTTCGTCGATCGGATCTTTATTACGTATCCTGACAGCGAAAAATATTTTCCGGCCGGCAAATGTATCCTTACCGGAAATCCCGTACGCCGTGAGATAGCTGATCTTGCGGAAAACTCCCCCCTGAGGGAAGAGCAACTTCCAGGAAGAGAAGGCTTTACACTTGGGATTCTCGGAGGAAGCCTCGGAGCTCACCGCCTCAATACCCTCATGGTAGAAGGTTTGCTCAGAAAGAAGGAGTTCCTGCCTGAGAATTTCCTGGTACTGCATCAGACCGGTGCAGCAGATGAAAAGGCGGTGAGGAAAGCTTACGATTCGGCCAGTATAGGGGCGCAGGTTGCTGATTTTTTCGAGGACATGGTTGATTTCTACAGCAGGGTCGATCTGATCGTTTCCAGGGCAGGAGCGACAAGTCTTGCTGAGATGACTGTACTCGGGATTCCCATGATCCTGATTCCCTATCCTTTTGCCACCGATGACCATCAGGAAAAAAACGCCGAATACATGGTCAGGGGAGGAGCTGCAAAGATGTTTCCGGAGACCGGATTGACGGAATCAGAACTGGTCGAGACGGTTCTCCTGCTGATGGCCGATAAAGAAAAGCGCCTGGAGATGGCCGCATCGGCAAAAGCCCTTGCCAGGCCTGATGCTGTAACCACTATTGTCAAGGAATGTGAAAAAATAATTAATAAGTGAGTTGCCAATTTATTGCTTACAGGATAGTCTTTTTGATGTTAGATTGAACCATTTTTATGTTTGGTAATCAGACTGAAATTTTCAGAAAAAACAACCTTAAACCGCAACTTCGGCAATGTATAAAAAGAATAAGCATATCCATTTTGTAGGAATAGGCGGAATCGGAATGAGCGGCATAGCTGAGCTGCTTCTTAACCAGGGGTACAGAGTCAGCGGGTCCGATCTCAGAGAAAGCTCGATAACCCGTCGTCTGCAAGGTTTGGGTGGCACGGTTCACTTTGAACATGCTCCGGAACATATCGATGGAGCCGAAGTCCTGGTGACCTCTACTGCTGTAGGCAGGGACAATCCCGAATTGAACGCTGCTCTGGAGAATAATACACCGGTTATTCCCAGGGCGGAAATGCTTGCCGAGTTGATGCGGCTCAAAAAGTACGGCATAGCTGTTGCCGGCAGTCACGGTAAAACTTCTACAACCTCCATGGTTAGTTGGATTCTTGCTGCCGCTGATCTTGATCCGACCGTGGTGATCGGCGGTCAGGTGAACAGCCTTGGATCAAACGCCAAAATGGGAAGAGGGGAGTTTCTGGTTGCCGAGGCTGATGAGAGCGATGGTTCTTTCCTCCATCTGGCCCCGGTCCTGGAAGTTGTGACCAATATTGACCTGGAGCATCTTGAATTCTACCAGAATATCGAAGAGATCCGGGATATTTTCATGAAGTTTATTAATAAGGTCCCCTTCTATGGGGCGGCGGTTGTCTGCCGCGATGATCCGAATATAGCCAGGCTCCTTCCAGACATAAGAAAGCGAGTGATCACCTATGGGCTGCATGAAGATGCGGACCTGCAGGCAAAGCATATAAAGACGACAGGTTTTGCCAACACCTTCGAGGTCTGGTGGAAAGGGGCGGAACTGGGAGAGGTGCGTCTCGGGGTGCCGGGTCGACATAATGTGCTCAACAGTCTGGCCGCCATTGCCATTGCCCTGGAACTTGAAATACCTTTTGCCTCTATTAGCGAAGCCTTAAGGAGCTATTCCGGCGTACAGCGCCGGCTTCAGGTTAAGAATGAGAGGAAAGGAGTGACCATTATCGACGATTATGGACATCACCCCACAGAAATCAGGGCCATCCTTGAAACCCTGCGGGAAGTCTGGCCTGGACGCCGTCTGGTAGTGATATTTCAACCCCATCGATATTCCAGAACCAGCGCCCTTTTTCAGGATTTCTGCTCCTCCTTCGAGGAGGCAGACCAGCTGTATGTTACCGAAATTTATCCAGCCGGAGAAGAACCGCTGCCTGGAGTTTCCGGTCTGAGGCTGTATCAGGCCATAGAAGAGAAGAACCGGCAGAAGGTTCGTTTTGCCAAAAACCTGGATAATGCTGCCAGTGAGGTCGCGGCGGACCTGAAAGAGGGTGATGTCGTCCTTACCTTGGGAGCCGGTGATGTCTGGAAAGCTGGAGAGGCTATTATTTATCAGATGACCGAAGCTGCATGAAAGGGGGAATTGAGCAATATTGCCGTATTCTGTGGCGAGAGCCTCTGGCTCCTTACACCACCTTTAAAGTGGGGGGAGAGGCTGAGGCACTTGCCCTGCCGGCCAGTCTTCAGGAGTTGTCGGGGCTTGCTAACTATCTGACCAAGAACTTCATTCCCTGGTTTGTTCTGGGGAGGGGTTCAAACGTGCTTATCGGGGATAAGGGTGTTGAAGGGGTGGTTGTTCTACTGGGCGACAATCTTTCCTCCCTGGAGTTGATCGAAGAGGACGATGCAGTAGCACTGGTCAAGGTTCAGAGTGGATGCAGTTTGGCGAGACTTCTCGGTTGGTCGATTGAGCGGGGACTTTCCGGCCTGGAGTTCTCAGTAGGTATTCCTGGTAGCCTTGGCGGCGGAATAGTCATGAACTGTGGCGCCTGGGGTGAGGCGATCAGCGAGGTCATTTCCACGGTTACCATCATGCGGCTGGATGGTTCGTTCCATAAATTATCGAAAGGTGACCTGCCATTCAACTACAGAAACTGGGGAGGAGATGAAGGCTCTGTGGTAATTGAAGCTCTCCTGTGTCTGACAAAAAGTAGGAAAAGTGCCGTCAGAGAAAAATGTCGTAAGCTCCAGAAACAGCGACGTAAAAAGCAACCCCTGGGAACAGCAAGCAGCGGCTGTTTCTTCCGGAATCCACCCGGTGAAAGGACGGCCGGCCAGTTGATAGATGAAGCCGGGCTTAAAGGATTATCGGTTGGTTCTGCACAGGTGTCTGAAATCCATGCTAATTTTATAGTCAATCATGGAGGAGCAAATTCCGCTGATATTATTGATCTTGCCAAGATTGTGCGCCGGGAGGTGCAGAGAAAAAGTTCCATCAATCTGGATCCCGAGGTCAAGTTTTTGGGCTGTTGAGGTATGAGCAGAAAGAAACCCCGGAACTTTGACCGCAGAAAGAAGTCTTCAGGTCGGAGTCGGCCGGGGAGGGTTCTTTTTGCTATAATCATCCTGACCATCGCTTTATCAATATTTTCAGGCGCCGCTTGGTTGATCATTAAAAAAGGGTTCGAGCAGTCCGTATTTTTTACCGTTGATAAAGTTGATATTGAGGGCTGCAGATACGTCAGTTCAAAAAAGGTCCTGGCCCTGACCGGCTTGGATGTCAAATCGAATATGTGGGCAATACAAACTTCTGAGCTGGCGGCGAAGTTAGAAAAACAGAACTGGATAGAAAAGGCAGAGATTGACAAGGACTGGCCCAGCCGGATCAGAATCAAAATTAGGGAGCGGACGCCACAGGCCTTGATGAGTAGAAACGAAGAACTTTTTTATCTGGACGACAACGGCGAGATTTTCGCCCCTGTTCTTCCGGAGAATGACAGGGATTTCCCGGTCATTTCCATCGCGGATAATCTCGAAGAAAAAACGGTAGAAAATGAGAGATATATTTCTTCGGCTCTTGGTTTTCTGCGGCTGGCAGCCGAAGGAAACCCGGATTTGCCCAAGCAGAACATTTCGGAGATACACTTTAGTGAGACGGGCCTGGTAATGTTTTTAGTCGATTATCCCTTTCCCGTTTATCTTGGAAAGAATGATATAAATCAGAAATATGGAAGATTGAGCAAAGTGCTTTCCTGGCTCTACAGTAGAAAGAAAATAGCAGACACCAAATATATTGATATGGACTATCTCACCGTGGATAAGGAAGGAAGGCGGCAGCGTGGTAAAGATGTTATGGTGGTTTTTAAGGAATCGTGAGGTGTATTCCGCCTGATTGACGATATACCTCAAAAGAGGAGAATTAATGACCCGGGAGGAGAGAGGAGATATCATTGTAGGTCTCGATATAGGGACCACCAAGATCTGTGCTGTTGTAGGTGAGATCCTGGACGACCAGATCAATATAATCGGGATAGGGGCTAATCCCTCAGTCGGTTTGCGGAAGGGGGTGGTGGTCAACATTGAAAGCACGGTGAATTCCATCAGGAAGGCGATAGCCGAAGCTGAGACCATGGCGGGTTGCCAGATTACCGAAGCTTATGTCGGCATTGCCGGCAGTCATGTCAAGGGCATTAACAGTCATGGCGTGGTGGCTGTCAGGGACCGGGAAATTACCCGTGAAGATATAAACAAGGTCGTGGAAAATGCCAAAGCCATCCCTCTGAGTCAGGATCAGGAAGTTATTCACGTCCTTCCCCAGCAGTTCAAGGTGGATGATCAAGACGGCATCCAGGATCCTCTGGGCATGACCGGAGTCCGGTTAGAGGCTGAAGTGCATGTGGTAGTGGGTTCGGTTACCGCTGTGCACAATATCATAAAGTGCAGTAACAAAGCGGGACTTGAAGTAGCAGATGTGGTTCTCGAGCCTGTAGCTTCGGCAGAAGCCGTCTTTTCGCCCGAGGAAATGGAACTCGGGGTCGCTCTTCTTGATATTGGCGGAGGCACTTCAGATCTTGCGGTCTTTGCAAGCAATTGCATAAGAAAGACTTTTGTACTGGGGCTTGGCGGTCATAATCTGACCAATGATCTTTCCGTGGGATTACGAACTCCCATGGCCGAGGCCGAGAAATTGAAAGAGAAATATGGTTGCGCTTTGTCCTCACTCATAGACAAGGATAAACCTATTGAGATCCCGAGCGTGGGAGGCAGACAGTCCAGAAGGCTATCTCAGAAGGTTATGGGTGAAATTCTGGAACCCAGAGTTGAAGAGATGTTGACCCTGATCAACCAGGAACTGCTGGACTCTGATATAAAATCCTTAATCAACGCGGGATTGGTTCTGACCGGGGGTACAGCACTTCTTGCCCATATCTGTGACCTGGCCGAGCAGGTTTTCGATGTGCCTGTGAGAATAGGATATCCCCAGAATGTCTGTGGAATCACCGATATTATCAACACCCCTCAGTGTGCGACGGGAGTGGGTCTGGTGATTTATGGCAAGAAGAATGAAGAGAGTGCTTTCTATCATCACCGCAGGGTGGAGGGCGGCGGTATTGCCAGAGCCTTTAAAGGCCTCAAGGGACTGTTTGGCCGCTGGGCTTAGCAGTGGACAGGACGCGAGAGGGAGCGGAAAGTATGGGTAATTTGCCAGGAATTTTCTACTTTAATTTCTGATGGCTAATTTCCATCGTCTTATTCCCGCAAAGTTTTGCTGTTGTTAGAGTACTTATCTTTAGTTATAAAACAGGTAGAATTGAGAAAGTAATGGACTTCTGGTCCGGATTGCAGGTTCATGGCAGGTCATATATAGGGGGCTTTTATGGAGTTTAAGATAGCCGAAAATCAGTCGCGAGCTAATATAAAAATCATAGGTATTGGCGGCGGTGGCGGTAATGCCATAAATACAATGGTCGAAAATAAACTCCAGGGAGTTGAGTTCATTGCCGTCAATACCGATCTCCAGGCTCTGGAACAGTCCAGGGCCGATATTGCCCTGCAGTGCGGCCCTGATCTGACCAAAGGTCTGGGCGCGGGAGCCAGACCGGAACTGGGCAAAGAGGCTGCCGAGGAAAGTATTGACGAGATCAGGGAAATTCTGAAGGGCAGTGACATGGTTTTTGTAACTGCCGGTCTGGGTGGCGGCACCGGAACCGGGGGAGCCCCGGTGGTTGCCAGAATCGGTAAGGAACTTGGAGCCCTGACCGTGGCCGTGGTAACCAAGCCCTTCCTCTTTGAAGGCAAGGCAAGGATGAAGAATGCCGAACAGGGATGGGAGGAACTACGGAACCAGGTGGATACGATTATTACCATCCCCAATGACAGGGTACTGGCAATGAGTGATAAACACACCACCTTTATTGACGCCATGAAAATGGTCGATAATGTTCTGGTTCAAGCTGTCAGGGGTGTAACTGATCTGATTAATCTGCCGGGTTACATAAACCCGGATTTTGCAGATGTCCGGACAGTCATGAATGAAATGGGTCCTGCCTTGATGGGAGCGGGGATCAGCGCCGGTGAGAAGAGAGCAGTGGAAGCGGTTCATAACGCTATAGCCAGTCCTCTGCTTCAGGACATCAGTATTTATGGGGCCAAGGGCGTTCTGGTCAACATTGCCGCCAGCCGTGATACTCTGACCATGGTGGAGATTACTGAAGCCACCAGTCAGATATATGAGGAGGCTCATGATGAGGCCAATATTATTCTCGGGGTTATCTTTGATGATTCTCTGGGCAAGGAGATGAGGGTAACAGTGGTTGCCACAGGCATTCGGGAAGAATCTGAAGACCCTCTGCCTGATAATGTCGGTCAACTGGCGGAAGATGCCTACCAGCAGAAGAAAGAGCAGGAGGTTTTTACCGAGAAGGGTCCGTCAGCCGACAGCCAGGGCGGGGATTCGTCCGAGCCGCCGCGTCGGGGAAAGGCGTCCCGGCAAGAGCACCTCGACGAGGATTTTTTTGACAAACCCACCTTCCTGAGGATCAAGAGAAATTAGACCCTCGTTGCGACGTGCAATAGCACTTAGCCTTGAAGGCCTGCGGGAATAGTGATTCTGGTGAATTGAGGTGTCGCTATATGTAAACGCGAAATCCTGCAGTACCAGACCCGCAGGTAGCGGTCGTTACCCCGGCTGTAT
>JBEPXR010000035.1:0-12766 GCA_041641775.1 Desulfobia sp.
TGTAAGCACCGGGATAGTGACGGTTGACGGTAGAGGCGTCATTACCTCCTTCAACCGGGCTTCTGAAAAAATAACCGGCTACTCGAGCACCGAGATAGCAGGCAGAAAACTGGTGGACTACCTGCCGCAACTGTATAAAGAAAAGGAAACCAACTCCGGGAGCCGCCCTATGGTGTGGCTGACCAGGAAAGACGGCAACAGCATTCCCGTAGGCTATTCCTGGACCCCCCTGCGTATCGACAGGGATATCGGCGAGAGCAGGGTCTATACCATGCAGGATCTGAGCCGTATCAAGGAGATGGAGGACAAGGTCCGGCAGGCGGAAAAGATGGCGGCCATCGGTAATATGGCGGCGGGACTGGCCCATGAATTTCGCAACCCCATAGCCGCCATCTCCGGAGCCAGCCAGGTCCTGAGGAAGGAGACCGGTGACGACAATCCTCAAAAAGGGCTGATAAAGATCATCAACCGTGAGAGTGAGAGGCTGAACGGCACCATCCGCGATTTCCTGCAGTTTTCCAAGCCCGCGGTTCCGGAAAAGGAGTGGATTCCCTTCGCCACCGTGGTCGATGAAGTTGTCGAACTTCAGGAACAGCAGCTCTCCGGCTGGTCCGGATATTACAGAATAAAAAAAGATTTTCCGGAAAATCTCGATATATGGGGGGACAGCCGCCAGATTAAGCAGATACTCATCAATCTCGTTGCCAATGCCGCCGAAGCTATGGAGGGTAAGGATGGAGTGATTACCATATCGGTCCAGGAAGGCGAGGTTGATGCCGAGGAGATGATAACCGTAATGGTCTCCGACAACGGGAAGGGTTTTTCCGAAAGCAGTATTGACAGGATATTTGATCCTTTCTACACGGGCAGGAGAAATGGGACAGGTCTGGGGCTCGCCATAGTCAAACAGCTTGTCGAAGGTCACGGTGGAACGGTGTCAGCGGCCAATAAGAAAGAAGGGGCAGGGGCGGTCATAGGCTTTACCCTTCCTCTTCCGGCCTGAGACGATGTCTGTCGTCCGACTTTACCGTATATCGAGGAGACGGAGGAGGTTCTGCTCCACCTTGTACTGCTGCCGGAGAACGTTTCCTGCCGCTTTGTCCAGGCAGGCGATTACCTCCCGCGGATTGGATTTATAGATGGAGCTGCAGTTGTAATTCAGGCAGAACATGGGCTTGGCCTTGAAAATGCAGCCTCTCTGGCCGAGATAGACACATTCCATGTCATCGGTTCTCTGTATTCCGACATCCACTCCGAGCAGAAGATTGATCAGTATAAGGATGGAGTCGGTTTCACCCGCCATGTAGGCCGAACAGCAGCCGCCTCCTTCCTTCTGGCCACAGGATTTACAGTGGTCGAACATGTCCATCGTGGACATCTGATCCTGCAGTCGGGAAATCAGGCAGTCCAGTTTTTCCAGTTCAGTAGCGAACTGACCATTGCCGTTCAGGCCGTCGCCGTAATTCCTGTGGAGATCAAGGCCAAGTTCAAGCCTGGCAGCCGGTTCGGAGAAATAGAGGCTGTTGATGTCGACAGTCACAGTATATTCCTGTTGGCCAGGACCCATACGCACCATCTCTCTTTTCTTGTGCGTTCGAGAAACCTGATCCGGGATGAGGGGAGGGCGGCCAGAAGTTCGGCCTCCATGGGTTGAATAAAACCGGATAAAATATAAAATTTCGCCTCCCAGAAAGCGGAATCGGAGAAGAGTTCTTCCAGAAGCCCCCTGTAAAGGTTGGCTACGACCAGGTCATAATCGGCAGTTGCGGGTAGGTTCCGCCGGAGATCCTGCTGCAGGACATCAACCCGGTCTTCCACCCCGTTAAGCCGGCAGTTTGCCCTTGCCACCTGGCAGGCAAGATTGTTATCGTCTACGGCGGTAACATGTCCGCACCCCTCAAAGGCTGCTGCAATTGACAACAGTCCGGTTCCCGCTCCGAGATCCAGAACACTTTTGATTCGAACTTCAGGGGTGGTGAGGTACTTGAGAAGCAGTTCGAGACATACCCTGGTGGTGGGGTGAAAGCCACTGCCGAAAATGACGCTCGGGTCAAGCCGGATATCGGCCGGATCGTTTTCCCAGACCGGGGCTATGCGCAGGGAGCCGACCGTGAAGCCGGTGATGTCCTGGTTTGACTCCCACTCCTGGTAGGGCAGGTCTGCCTGATATATAAGGCTGCAGTTGTGGCGGAGACAGATATCCTGAACCAGTTCCTCTTTTTCCGCATGAAAAAAGAGGACCGAGGTATCATCTTCCATCCAGATTCCGATCAGGTCGGGATCGTCCACCTCCGGTATGGAGGCGAGATCAAGGTGATAGACGTAAAGATGATCGTACCTTGTATGAGGCGGTCTTAACATGTCTGAAGTTACGAATTCCGTTTCAAGGACTGAGCGAATTTAGTACATTTACATAGCATATCTGAACGAAAACTTAAATCAAAACAGCTGGAGGGACTCTGATGAAAGTCGTCGCGTTTAACGGCAGTGCCAGGAAAGGGGGCAACACTGCTATACTGCTGAACCATGTTCTCGAAGAGATAAAGAAGGGGGGAGTGGAAACGGAACTGGTTGAACTGGCCGGAGAAAATCTCCAGGGCTGCATAGCCTGCTTCAAATGCCTGGAAAGAAAAGATCAGCGCTGTGCGGTGGATAAGGACGCGCTTAACAGCCACCTGGAGAAGATGACCGCAGCCGATGCCATTCTGCTTGGCTCCCCTACCTACTTCGCCGATGCCTCCGCCAACATGAGGGCATTGATCGAGAGGGCCGGTATGGTCGCAAGGTGCAATGACAACATGCTGCGGAGGAAACTGGGAGCCGCGGTGGTTGCGGTTCGCAGGGCGGGAGCCTACCAGGTTTTTTCCTCACTCAACGCCTTTTTCCTCATAGCCGAGATGATCGTGGTCGGCTCCTCCTACTGGAATATCGGTATCGGCAAAAATGCCGGTGAAGTTGCAGAGGACGGAGAGGGGCTCGACACCATGCGGGATCTCGGTGTCAACATCTCCTGGCTTCTCAAGAGGGTCGTTCATTAAAACGATCGGTGGCAGCCGATATCCAGGCTCCATTACCACCCATTGAGCGGATGCAAACATGATAAAAAATATCACGGATTTCCTGAGGGGGACGCTTGTCCTGATTCTGCTTCCTGTTCTGACCCTGCTGGCAAGTATCGCAGGTCTATTGGGCCTCCTGGTCTTCAGGGTCACACCCCGAAAGATTCAGGCTGTGCCCGGGCTTTGGGGTAAAATTCTTCTCAAGACAGGGGGAGTTCAGGTGTCCGTCAAGGGGATAAGCAACATTGATGAAGAAAAGCCGTATATCTTTGCCGCCAATCACCAGAGCCAGTTCGACATCTTTGCCATGCATGCGGCTTTCCCCCATGAATTCCGCTGGCTTGCCAAAAAGGAGCTTTTCCGGATCCCCCTGTTCGGCCGGGCCATGCGCCGGGCCGGCTATCTCCCGGTGGACAGAAGTCACGGCCGGCAGGCCATGAAAAGTCTGATGGAGGCCGCCGACATTATCCGGGACGGCAGTTCGGTCATCATTTTCCCGGAAGGGACCAGGAGCCCTGACGGCCAGCTGCAGCGCTTCAAGGGCGGCAGTACGGTGATTGCCGTCAAATCGGGAGTGCCCATGGTGCCGGTGGCCATCTCAGGGACCCATGACATCCTGCCCAAGGGAAAGCTCCTGGCCAGACCGGGAAAGATAACGATCAGCGTGGGACAACCCATCGAGACCGCGGGGTATACCATGAAACAGAAACACGAACTGGCTGATCTCGTCCATGATAAAGTGGAAGCCCTGCTCATGAAGGAGCGGGGAAATTGAAACTGAGTTTTTTTTCAGCGGAATCCATCTTAGCCTGAACGCCCACAGGCAGGGTATAATTTCTGAGGCCGTGGCCGACCGGAAAATCGGCCCAGATCGGAAACTCTTCGTTCCGGAAAAGCTCGCCTACCCTCGACCATATTTCTTCCTGATCGCCGCAGCCGGTAAACTCGCCAAGAATGAGACCGCGCAGATCCCGGAACCTCCCGGCCATGTAAAGATGGGTGAAAAGGCGATCGATTCTGTAGGGGGATTCCCCCACGTCTTCCAGAAAAACTATTTTTCCCTGCCAGGAGATTTCATAGCCGGTCGCCACAAGATGGGTGAGGGTGGTCAGGTTTCCGCCGACAATTATCCCGGAACTGCTGCCCCCCTTGAGAATTTTCAGCCGGTCAGGTTTGAGACTGTCCGTCTTGCCGGTCAGCCGATCAAAAAGAAACTCCAGGGAGGCGGGATCGCACTTGCCAAGGGTGGTCAGCATGGGACCATGGAAGGTAAGGAGGTTCCCATACCTGTATACCGCCTGGAGAAGAGCGCTGACATCGCTGAAGCCAACCAGTACTTTCGGATTGGCCCTGATGGCTTTGTAGTCTATGGAGTTGAGGAGGCGCAGGACCCCGTAGCCCCCCCGTACCGGCATAACCGCCCTGATCCCGGGATCACGCCAGGCCTGCCTGAGGGTTTCGAGACGCTGTTCATCCGAACCAGCCAGATAACTCCGGTGGACGGGCAGAGGGTCCGGCACCCTGACCTTGAAGCCCCTGTTTTCGAGGATCTCGATGCCCCTGCGGAATTCATCGTCCTTCCAGGGGCCGGAGGGAGCGATAATTCCGAAGGTATCGCCTTTTTTGAGTGGCGGTGGAGCGACCAGAGGAAATTCAGCTGTTTCTGTCATAGAGTATCCGCAGACCGGTTAAAGTAAGCATGGGTTCCAGTTTGTCGATCACTTTGGTGCAGGGATAAATGACTTCCGCCATGCCGCCGGTTGCAATAACTTTGGGAGGTTCAAGGAATTCCGGGATCATTCTTGCCACCATGCCCTCCACCAGACCGGCAAAACCGTAAAGGAAACCCGACTGCATTGCCCTCTCGGTCGTATCTCCGATGGCCAGGTCCGGCGGTCGGCTGAGTTCGACCCGGGACAGTTTTGCCGCCTCCCTGGCCAGGGCGTCACTGGCTGTTTTCAATCCTGGAGCGATTGCACCGCCCAGGTATTCGCCCTTGCCGGTAAGGCAGTCAAAAGTAATGGCGGTCCCGAAATCAATGATAATCAGATTCTGCCGGTAAAGAGTATAGCCTGCCACACTGTTGATGATCCGGTCCGCTCCTGTTTCCTCGGGTGTCCTGGTGGCAATGGTTATGCCGGAGTCCAGGTGAAGTCCGACTTCGAGAATCACCGATTCGGTATAACGCCGGGCCAGATCCCGCCAGCTTTTTTTCAGCGCAGGAACCACCGAGCCGACGATAAATCCCGTTATCTTTTCCATGGAAAGGCTGGCAGCGGCAAAAAGACCCTGGAGGACGACGGCCAGATCGTCCGCGGTGTCATGGCGGCTGGTCCGTACCCGCCAGTGGGCCAGAAGGGTATCTTTCCGGAAAAGACCTATTACTGTATGGGTGTTTCCCACGTCCACTGCCAGAAGCATAAGCTTGTACCAGGTTGAATTCAGGGTTGATGTTTTCGGTAGCCGCTCCAGTCAGATTTTGACCTGTGGACCAACAATCAGAAGGTTATTGGGCAGTATTGTCTGGACGATTTCCATGGTGCTCCCCGATATCAACTCCTTGAGGATTCCGTGTTCATAAGCGCCGAGTATCACCAGGGCGTCGTGGGGCGTCTCATAGAGATTAACGGCAAAGTCTCCGGATGTAAATATTCTCCAGTTCCGTACTTCCTCGGCCATGGCCTTCTCCAAGCCTTCGCTTTTGAGTATGTTCCTGTAGTCGCTTTCAGTCCGGAGACCTTCCTGGGTGAAAACATCCAGGGGAAAGCCCGAGATGCGGGAAACTTCCAGTCCCAGGCGCAGGGCCTTGACCGCATTGCTTGCCCCGCCGAAAAAGACGGCAATACTCCGCCAGGGCTTGTAGACGCCGCTGCCGATCAGGACAGGAAATGAGGCGGCCTGGATCAGCTGCCTGACCCCGGGACCGATATATCCCAGACCAATTTTGGTGGAGAGTTCACTGACACTGCGTGGACAGCACATGAACGAGAACCATGATGGCAGATCGGGAAGATTCGGGGCGGTATACGTTTCTGTTTCCAGGAGTTTCGGTTCAGGCAGCTCCTGGTATGCAAAAATTTCCAGGACATGCTTCCGGGCGGTTAACGGATCCCGGAGATAGGATTCATCCAGATCTATCTGGACAACGTCAAAGGTAAAGTAAATGAGGAAACTGGTGGATTGGGGAATGTGGACAACCGCCTCAATGCCGAGAGCCTTACAGAAATAGGTGGACTGCAGCAGCAGTTCCCGGCCCATCGGGGTATTGCGGAAAATGTGAAGCAGTTGTCTTTCCATCGGTTTATGATTACATTCTCCACCAGCCTGGCTCCCCGATCAGAAGATATTCCCTGATCGCCGGGAGGGGCATTTTTGGGCTGCCGCCGCATTATCTGTCTGGTCAAACTTTATTTGGAAAAGTGAAAAATATCAAGTAATAAAGATGCCGGAAAGCAGACGGAACAAGAGAAAAAAACACTTTCGCTGTCATTGCTGCAAGCAGGTGAAACCCTACTGTTATAACTGTCCCTGCGGCTTTATGATCTGCCCTGAATGCTTCTTGGAGAACAGGTGGGGAATAAGCAACGGCCCCACCTGGGTCTGTCCGGACTGCGGCCGGGTCAGAATGACCTATTGAACAGGGGCCAGATAATGCAGGAGGGGGCCGTTGCCCCGGCCTATGCGATACCTGGCGCTTTTCTCGATCAGCCGGGCGGTAAACGCCGAAGCTTCAGTAAAAGCCTCCCGGTCATCGTCTCTCAGCAGGTGGAAGGCGGAAAAAGCACTTGAAAAGGTACAGCCCGTTCCGTGGAGATTGGAACTTTTGACCCGGGGGTGGGAGCTGGTGAAGACCTCCGGGGCCCCGGCCTGGGCTGTGGCCTCTGATTTTCGGAGCTGTTTCTTTATCAAGAAGTCAGTAACCAGTTCGGGATTTTCCTCCAGGTGGCCGCCGGTCAGGCATACCGCTCTCAATCGCCTGAAAACGGCAAAGAGCTCTCCAGCCGCGTCGCAGGCCGAAGACGCCTCAGGACAGTCCCGGCCGCTGATGACGGCAAGCTCTCCCAGGTTGGGAGTAATGATCGTGGCCTGTCGAAGAATGCTGCCGACCCCTTGGAGAATGTCCTCCCTCTCATCCCTGAAAAGGGCATCACCGCTTCCGGCTGTGATTACCGGATCAAAGATGATTTCTCCTTCATAGCCGCTCAGCACTTCGCTGACCGCGTCGGCTATGGCCGGACTTCCGAGCATTCCTATCTTGATATGGCTTACGTTGAGGTCTTCAAGTACAGTCTCAAGCTGATTTTTGACCAGGTTGGGAGAAAGGGCGGAAAATGATTTCACCCCTTTCGTGTTCTGGCAGGTGACTGCGGTGATTATCGCGCCGCAGTAAACCCCTATGCTGGTAAAAGTCTTGATATCAGCCTGGATGCCCGCCCCCCCGGAGGGGTCCGAGCCGGCAATGGTCAGGGCTGTCCGATGAAGGTCCGCTGTCATTCAGTTCGACGAATCGCCCTTTTGTATATCCTGCAGAGTTATCTTGAAGACAACGTTTTTCCCGGCCAGGGGATGGTTGAAATCGATGGTGACCTGATCGCCTTCCACCGCGGTTACCGTTGCCGGAATGCTGTGCTCCTGTCCCTGATACTCGGTTTTGAATCCGACAACCGCACCGGGACTGATCTCCGTTTTCTGATCCCAGGAGGAGCGGTCCACCGTATGAACCAGTTCCTCGAGCCGGTGGCCGAAAGCCCGTTCAGGATCTGAAGGGATGGTTCTGGTTTCCTGGAGTTCCATACCGACAACCCCGTCCTCGATGGCGTCCATTACATCCCCACTTCCGATCTTGAACTGGATGGGACCGTTATCTTCGGAGGAATCGAATATTTCTCCATCTTCCAGATAGCCTTCGTAGGTAATGGTTACAGTATCACCGCTTTCTGCTCTGGTCATGGTTTCTATCTCCTGGATCAGCCGTCCGGAATTTCCCGGAGGTCGTTCTTATTTATAATCTGAAGGGTGCCTTGAAAAAACAGACATCTGGTCCGAGAACAAGGAGCGGCGAAAATAAAAAGCACAGCATATCAGGCATATATGAGTACTTTTCTTTTGACCGTACCTTCGGTACGTTTTGGTAAGGAAGGTGACGAATCCATGCTAATGTCCGCGACACAGGTATCGGGCCATAAGGCAATTCTTCAAGGTTCCCTAAAAAGAATTTCTCAATATCGTGTTCTTCTGATAGATTTAAGGGGTAATGGTAGCATAGAGTCGGGTTTATTACAATAATCTTGAGACCCTGCCTTTGCCTGCCGCCTTCTTGCTTCATCCGAGGATAAGCTGACTGGTGAGCAGGCTGTTATCCACTTCCGTATCCCTTACCCCACAGCACGAACAAGGAGACTTCATTAATGGCAGAAAACAGGGAAGCAGGCATCCTCATCCACCTGACCTCGCTGCCGGGACCATACGGCATCGGCGATATTGATTCAGGACTCGACTTTCTCGATTTTCTCGGTCAGGCGGGACAGTCCTGCTGGCAGTTTCTGCCCGCAACCCCTGTCAGCGATTTCTTTGATTTTTCCCCCTACATGTCCATGTCTGCTCTGGCAGGCAATCCCCTGCTGATCAGTCCCGATCTCCTTGTTGCCGATAATCTGCTTGCTAAAGACAATATCCCTCCTGACCCCGGATTTGCGGAACACCAGGTGAAATACGAACTTGCTGTATCCTTCAAGGAAGAGATACTGAGAGCGGCTTTCAAACAATTCACTGACCACAGGGAGCACAAAAAAGACTTTCACAGGTTTGAGAAGCAGCACGAGTGGCTCGAGGATTACGCCCTTTTCCAGGCTCTGAAGAAAAAATACGATAAAAAGCCCTGGTATAACTGGCCGGAGGACCTGGTGCACCGTGACCAAAAGGCCTTGCGGAAAGCAGCCCGGGAACTCAGCGCTGAAGTGGACTTTCACAAGTTCAGCCAATACGTTTTTTTTCGTCAGTGGGGCCTGCTCAAAGATAAAGCCGCTCAGAAAAATATCCGCCTGATCGGCGACATCCCCATTTACATCAGCCTGGACTCCTCCGATGTCTGGGCCAACCAGTCCTGTTTCGATCTGGACCGGGAAACCATGGCGCCCAGACACGTAGCCGGGGTCCCCCCTGACTATTTCAGCAAGACGGGGCAGCGCTGGGGCAACCCTCTCTATCTCTGGGGGACGACCAGGAAACCCAACAAAGAGCTGGAGAAGTGGTGGAGTCTTCGGTTTGCAACCATGGCCGAATGTGTCGATATTCTGCGAATCGATCATTTCCGGGCCTTTGCCAACTATTGGGAGGTGCCGGGAAACGAGGAGACGGCGGAAAACGGCAAATGGAAAAAAGGACCTGGAGCCCAGTTTTTTAAAAGGGTGTCGGAGTCCCTTGAAGGTCTGATCATCATTGCCGAAGATCTGGCCATGTATCCGGAAGACGTCAACAAACTGCGGGATAAACTGGGCTATCCCGGCATGAAGGTCCTGCAGTTCGCCTTTGATTCAGATCCCTTCAGTCTCCATCTTCCCCATAACTTCGAACACGATAACTGGGTGGTCTACACCGGTACCCATGACAACGACACGACCGTGGGCTGGTATCAGGATCCCGAGGTCTCAGATAAGGCCAAGCACCGGGTCAGGCGCTACTGCAACAGCGACGGCTCGGTTATTAATCGGGACTTGATCAGGCTGGCCTACGCCTCTGTAGCCCGTTTCGCCATAGTGCCCATGCAGGATGTCCTCGGTCTGAGAGGTGACAGCCGGATGAATCTGCCCGGGAGGGAGAAGGGCAACTGGCGCTGGCGCTGTCCCCGACACTTCCTATCCGAGGAAAACAGCGGCTATCTCCGTGACGAGGCCGGGTTCTACGCCAGATTTGGGGAAGAAACTGAAGCGAAGAGTGAGGAGTGAGGAGTGAGGAGCGGGAGTGAAGAGTAGGGAGTGTCTCCCCTGGGGCGGGCAGGCTTCGTGGCCCGGATCTTGATGTAACCGCCGCCGGCTGACTGCTAAAAGCAACAGTTCAGGTAAAAGTAAGGGATGGTTTTATGAAAATACTTGCCTTAAACGGCTCTCCGCGTAAAAAGGGAAATACTGAGATACTGCTGGATGCGGTAAAGGAAGGAGTGGTTGCCGCTGGCGGAGAGATGGAGGTCATCCGGCTGGCCGATCTCGATATCGCCGGCTGTATCTCCTGCGGGGGCTGCAGCAGGGAGGGCAAATGCGTGGTCAAGGATGACATGTCGCTGGTCTATGAGAAGATCGAAGAAACCAGGAGGATCATTCTGGCCTCGCCCATTTACTTCTACGGTATAACTGCCCAGGCCAAAGCCTGCGTGGACAGGGCCCAGGCGCTCTGGACCCGGAAGTACGTCCTGACCGCCAGGGAAGACCGCAATCAGGACACCTCCTATAAGGGCTACTTCGTCTCGGTTGCCGCAAGTAAGGGCAGGAAAATCTTTGAGGGTGCCGAGCTCACCGCCCGCTACTTCTTCGATGCCCTGGATTTTTTCTACGGCGGAGCTTTATTGGTAAAGGGAGTGGACAGCAGGGGGGTGATAGCCGACTATCCCGAAGAGCTCGAGCGGGCCAAAGACGGTGGAGTGAAAATCGTCCGGGGCGAGAATATATCTTGACAAGCATGATATAGTATTTTAAATGTGAGCCTCTCCAGATGGCCCCTTCGTCTAGCGGTTAGGACGCCGGCCTCTCACGCCGGTAACACGGGTTCGATTCCCGTAGGGGTCACCAAGACTTCATCTCTCTTTTTTATTAGTTATTCCGGGGAAATGACAGGGACAGGTGCCCACCTCAGGTTCTTTCATTTCCCTTTTTTTATCTTTGTTGGCTCGTTTGTAGGCTTTCTATTTCCGGGAAGCATGCCCAACACTTCCCTGTCTAACGGTTTCAGCCTTCTGATATACCTTTCAGTAGTAGCCGCTTAACTTCCCCGGCTTTGGTGTGTAGACCGCGTTCATAATGCCCGGCTCCTGTGTCCTTCCTTGTCTCGGATTGTTCGTAGCTGGCTGCGTTGCCCAGCTGGTCAGCCTCAGCATCAAGAAGATTGTTCAGGGTCTCTTCGACAGTTCCTCTGTCCAGTTCACTAAAATGATCCTTTATCTGGTCTTCATCAATCTGGATGACTTTGTTTAAATCCTTGTTATACTGTTTCCGCATAGTGGTCTTGGGCTCCTTTGGTTCTGGTTGTCTTGGTCGATGCCAATTAACCATAACTGAGGCCACTATGCCTCTTTTAACATGTGCGAAAGATATTTTACCTTATCGAGAAACCAATGTTCCTGGGTGTATTTCTTCTTGACAAAGTTAACTTGCATGTTAACGTTGATTTATGAGAGAAGTACATTTTTATGAAACGGCACAAGGACAATGCCCGGTCGAGGAATTCCTTGATTCTCTTACGGCAAAACAATCTCGAAAAGTCACCTGGGTTTTGAGGTTGATCGAAGATCTTCCAGTTGTCCCTTCAAAGTACTTCAAAAAACTTACGAACACCGGGGATATTTGGGAGGTGAGAATCAGAGTCGGGAACGATATCTTTCGTCTGCTCGGCTTCTTCGATGGCGCTACCCTGGTAGTTCTCGACTATGCTTTTCAAAAGAAAACCCAGAAAACTCCTCGCCAAGCCATAAAAATTGCCGAGGAGCGAAAACGGGACTACTTCGAGAGGAGGAACAAAAGATGAGTGACCTTAAAAAATATATTGCCAAGCGCAAAGCCAAGGACGCGGATTTTGCCGAAAATTATGAAACGGGATACGAAGAGTTCAAAATCGGTGTCATGTTGAAAATGGCACGTGAAGCGGCTGGTCTCACTCAGGAAGAATTAGCTCGGAAACTGAACACAAAAAAATCTGCTATTTCTCGTATCGAAAATCATGCGGAAGATATCAAGCTTTCCACTCTGGAAAAATTTGCCCAAGCTTTAGGGAAGAAGCTTCACGTCGATGTCGCCTAAAAAGTCTACAGTTTTCCAGGTGGTTGATTCATTGCTGACCAGCATGAATCAACCAGAATCGGATATGGATAAGAAATGGGCTAAGAAAGCAAACGTGCGCTTAGCTGAACTGAGATCAGGAAGCGTCAAAGCAATTCCAGGGGAAGAAGTCTTTGAAAAGATATGGAAAAGATTTGAGTAATGAGATGTAGGTTTTTCGTCCCAAGATGGACTTTTGCTGGGCTCTCAATATTTGAAAATACTAAGGGTAGTACTCAAATTGCCGCCTCTCACGCCGGTAACACGGGTTCGATTCCCGTAGGGGGCACCACTCATTTTTTCTTCCATTTCTTCTTTCTGACCCGTTCCGGCACCATCTTGCTGGTGGTATAGACCCGGCCGCTGTCAAGCAGGATGAACCTGCCGCCGTAGGGATCGGCAGGAATCTCGCCGATGATGCCGGCCTCCACCAGGTCTTGCAGCTTCCCGGGATTCTCCCCTGTTTTTTTCCTGTACTCACTCACCTTTTCTTCCAGCCCGGCCAGGATTTTCAGGGTCTCTATCCTCTTTCCCAGGTACTCTTTTATCCGGGGAGAATTGGACTGGCGGAGGATCTTTTCCAGAAAGGCGATTCCTGCTTCGAGGTCGGCCCCGTAAAGGCTGAAGCGGGCGGCAAGTCCCGTCAGGTAATAGGGCGCCCCAGGCCTTTCGGCGGCCAGGCGC
>JBEPXR010000036.1:0-12644 GCA_041641775.1 Desulfobia sp.
ACCAGCATGGCTGAGTTTGACCGGGTACTGGGAGGAGGCCTGGTCAGAGGTTCGGTCGTCCTGGTTGGGGGCGACCCAGGTGTCGGCAAAAGCACCTGCCTGCTCCAGGTTTCGGCATATTTGAGTGATAAAATGAAAGTATTGTATGCTACCGGTGAGGAGTCTCCCCAGCAGATTGGCATGCGGGCCCGGCGTCTGGAGCTGACCAGGGAGAATCTTTACGTGGCTGCGGAGACCAGAGTCGAGGAAATCTGCACGATTGCCAAAAAGTATCAAGTCGGCGCCCTGGTGGTTGATTCCATCCAGACCATGCAGACGGAGGAAGCGGGATCCGCACCCGGCAGTGTCTCACAGGTAAGGGAATCAGCTGCCCGGCTTACCCAGCTCGCCAAGGAGACCGGGATGGCTGTGTTTCTGATAGGGCATGTCACCAAGTCAGGCAGTATCGCCGGGCCCCGGGTGCTTGAACATATCATAGATGTCGTCTGCTATATTGAAGGTGAAAAAGACGGTCGTTTCCGTCTGATCAGGGCCGTGAAAAACAGGTACGGCGCAGTTAATGAACTCGGGGTCTTTGCCATGACGGAAAAAGGATTGCGGGCAATCAGCAATCCCTCGGCGATCTTTCTTTCCGGTCTTGGCGAAGCACTTTCCGGGTCTGTCATCATGGCGGTCTGGGAGGGAAGCAGGCCCCTTCTTGTAGAAATTCAGGCTCTGGCTGACGACAGTCAGGCTGAAGTGCCCCGGAGGGTCACTCTGGGATTGGAGCCAAACAGGCTGTCGATGCTTCTTGCCGTGCTCCATAGACATGGGGGACTTTCTACATTCAGTAAGGATATTTTCGTCAACGTGGTGGGAGGGGTGAAAGTGACCGAACCTGGCGCCGACCTGGCGGTTATTATGGCAATTGCCTCGACCATGAAGGACAAGCCTTTACCTGAAGACCTGATAGTTTTCGGTGAGGCAGGATTGTCAGGAGAGATCAGACCGGTGCCGGGAGGTCAGGAACGTTTGCGGGAGGCTGCGAAACATGGTTTTAAAAAGGCCCTGATTCCGAAAGCCAATATGCCGAAAAACCATATCCCGGGCCTTACGGTTATCCCGGTCAAAAAACTGCATGAAGCCATGGAGGCTTTGCCCGGATTGTAAGCCGCCTATATTCTGGAAATCCTGGGAACAATCTATATCTCCTCCGTTGACAAGCGGGTGGGGAGATGATAATATTTGCCGGAAGACAGCGGAGGAATGGCCGAGCGGTCGAAGGCGGCGGTCTTGAAAACCGTTGAGCGAAAGCTCCGTGGGTTCGAATCCTACTTCCTCCGCCAATAGAACAGTTACCATTCTGCGGAGAGATGACCGAGCTGGCTGATGGTGCTCGCCTGCTAAGCGAGTGTGGGGGTCACACTCCACCGAGGGTTCGAATCCCTCTCTCTCCGCCATTGTATTACGTACATTGGCATGTTATTAAAGCACAGAAAAATGATCATGCCATAAAGACGGCCAATAATATTAAGATAAAAATTAAGCCGGAAGGGGGCTGCCCCTTACCGGCTTTTTTTATCACCATTCTTCTGTATGGCGGTTATTGAATCACTGGGGAGTTCCAGTAAGACTTGCAATATGGTGTAATGTATGGAATTCCTTACTTTATCAGTGAACCGGTTAACCGGATGTGTTTTATTTCCCGCTAAGGGAGAAAGCCTGTCAGCCAATCCAGAGCTTCACCGGTGTCGAGTCTGTTGTAAAACCCGGCACCCATACACTTGTTGTTTAAGAGGAAAGAGCCAATTCCGACTATAACGTCAGTACCCTCTATAAATGCCGGTCCCCCGGAATCGCCAAAGCAATATCCGCCCCTGGCAGCCTTTCCCGGATTGCTTGACAGGTGGACATGGGTGTCACCGCTAAGCTTGCTTTTAAATTCCAGGAGCCGTGCGCTGCCAGTATACCGTACCCGTTCAGCTTGAGTGGTATTCGGGTTGGGCAGAACTTCCTGAAATCCATACCCGACAATGGTAAATATAGTTGGCCGGGAGAGTGATATGACTTCATCCAAAGTTGGAAGTAGCCCGTATTCACCCAGGCTGACGGGTGTGTCGAGAATGACCACTCCTAAGTCGTTGGTATCTGGATAGACCAGGGGGTCATAGTCAGGGTGAATATGGAGCGTGCCATCCACGCTGGTGGGACCTCCGAACGGATACCCGTTAAACGGTATGCCCGCATCAACGTCAGACTCAAACCCAAGAGTTGCTCGCACAGCCGGCGCTTCCTCACAGTGACCAGCGGTTATAAATATCGTGGGAGATAGTAAGGCTCCACTGCAACGCCACATGGGGTTTCCTTCGGCGTCGTCAAAAACGGCAAGGCCTACGTAGGGATGGTCCTCACCATCCGGTTCTCCAAAGACTATGGCTTCCGATGATGCGGTGACACAAAGCAACAGAATGATATTTGTGATAATTCCCAAGAGATTCTTCATTTCTTGCCCTCCTCAGATAAATTGATAGTCCAGATCAATTCCGTTGCCTGGTCTGTCTTACCCCGGGTTTCCCTCCTTGTTTATACTCCTCGGTCTTTATGTCGATCACCGAGGTTACGGATTTGGCCGGTACAGGAATATTTTTGCAAGATTAACGCCAGAGAGGCATGAGAAGCCATTATTTTTAAATTAATTGTAATTTCAAAGCCTTAGTTAAGTATTTATGCGTGTGGAAACTCACTGCTGTTCTCTGGTTCATCCGGTTTCCGGTTTCAAGCGACTTTTTTTCCAATTATCCGGAATTGTGGAAGTACGGGCGGAGGTTATAAATATTTTCATAGACCTTGGCCTCCGATGCATTATAATATTTCTATTATATTGGAAAAAAGGAAAAATTCCGGCTATGGATTCAGGGCATGTTAAGAAGAAAGCAGAGACGCAAATCTGAAAGGCGCCAACATGGGGACAGGAGACAGTATGACAGAAGGCAGGGGGAGCGTCGTCAGGGAGAGCGCAGGCGTCAGCAATTTCTGCCCTTCGATGAATTGTATGAGCGCCGACAGGGGGAGCGCCGACAGGGAGAACGCCGCCAGTATACCAGGAGGAAGGAAGAACGCCGGATTCAGGAAAGACGGATGACTGAAAGGCGCGTCAGAAGTGCCCTGAGCAACGACCTGCTCTCCGAAGAAGAAAAAGAAATGTTCAGAGAGCTGTTTAACGGGAAAGACGGGGCCCGTAAAAAGTAATTATGGACCAGCCCTCCCTTCTACCAGCCCCAGAGCAGACTCCGTTTGACCCAGCCTGTCACATTTTCCCCTTCATGCTTGACCTTGACCCACCCCCTGGCTCTATCCATGGTCTTGAATACCACCCCTTTTTTGGCTTGGCGGACAACCCTGTACTTTGTTCCCTTGCCGCTGCGGATGTTGATCAGGTTTTTTTTGACGATTAAATGAGGTTCTCTGTTTACATAATCTTTATGAACCCAGCCGGTGTCATTTTCGTAATCCACCACCTTGTACCAATCGCCTCGAGATCCCTGGATCATAAGGGGATAGCCTTTGCCCAACTGCCAGAGCACCTCGTACTTTGCTCCCGGACCAGAACGCATGTTAAGGAGATCGACGGACACGCTGACCATCTTGAAGGCCTGGGCTTCCACGGCCATGAAAATGAGGAAGACCAGGAAAGTCGCTGTGTTGATAGATTTTTTCAACTTCATGGGTAGTTTTATCCTGATTTTTGTTGTTCTCGATCTGATTTGGTTCTTATATCAATGGAGCGCAAGGGGATGCCGCCTACTGACAGGGTAATGGCGCCATAGCGGCAGGCCTCGTTCATGCATTTGAGACATCCAATACAATCGGCATCATCGGGTGATTCATTAAATTTGACCCCCATAGGGCAGACCGGATGACATTCCAGGCACTTTGTGCATTTATCCTCGTTGAGATGCATTTTGACCACCCGCCATTTGTTGAAAAGGCCATAAAAGGCCCCCAATGGGCAGGCCGTCCTGCAGAAGGGGCGGCTGGCCTTGATGCTCCAGAGGAGAAATCCCACCATGATGACTACTTTCACTGAGAAGAGGAGGCCGGCAGCAGCTCTGAGGTCAGGTTTGAGAAGCAACATGGGTAACCCCGCTTCCAGGGTGCCGGCCGGGCAGATGTATTTGCAGAACCATGGTTCTCCCAGTCCCATGGCATCGACAACCAGCAGGGGAAGCAGAACCACGGTGAGCAGGAGAAGACCGTATTTGATGAATCTCAGGATACGCGGAACTCCCCATTTCTTCTTGGTGGGGATCTTATAGATCAACTCCTGGATGAAGCCAAAGGGACAGGCCCAGCCACAGACGATCCTGCCAAGGAAACTTCCTACTACGCCAATGCAGCCTAAGACGAAAAGGCCCAGATAATACTTGCCGAATTCCAGATTGAACTGGATGGAAAGCATCATCTGCTGGAAGGCCCCGATAGGGCAGTAAGTGGTGGCGGCAGGGCAGGAGTAGCAATTGAGACCTGGGGAGCAGACTACTTTCAGAGGTCCCTGGTACATGTTTCTGGTAAAAGGAAAGGCCCAGTAGCCGTTGGTCAGCAGGGCGGTGATGATTTGCACCCATTTCCTGGCGAGTTCCATATCAACCTATGCCAATGCAGGAGAGACAGACTTTCTTGGCTTTTTGCAGAACTGAAACGGGTTCACCGGTTATCACCCCGGCCAGAAAAACTAACAGAAAAACAGTCAGCAGGATAAAAGGAACGGGATTGATGCGTCTTGTGGCAAGTCGTTTAGCCATGCCTATTACTCCTTTATAGCGTCAGGCCGATTATGCAAGCTTAGACAGTCCTCCTGACCTGCAGACCGAAGATGCTGGTTCCGCCCGGGGGCGCTTGTGCTGTCAGGTAAGACAGAAAGATTCAGTTCGACCACGTCCTCCCAGTTGGATACGGTCAGATAAACATATGGTTGCCCGCTGTCTTCAACCAGATACTATTTATTCATCCTGGCCTGGACTGAAGATGTTTTGTCGCCCAGATGAATGTCTTTATCGCGACGGTCATCGATACGGATCTGAGTGACCACCCTGACAGCCCCCTTCTTGAAAGGCAGTTCATGTAATTTTGAGGCGATCTCGAGAATTTTGCCAGGCTCGCCCTCGATGATTGTTCCCATATCAGTCAGGTTGAAAGGGACGTTTTCTTTTTCCAAAGCCTCTTCAATATCAGCTATGAAGCCGCCGACGCTCGGACTGCCGGTGCCCACAGGAATAACGGTAAGTTCTAACAAGGCCATGCGCTTCCTTCCTGTTTAAACGAGGTTAACGATTTTTGGGCGGAATCCAGGACAGATCACTTTCGTCAAGCTGGTCCGGATTTGGGGTATTATAATATACTATATTTTGTAAATGCGCCAAGCTGTCAATATCTGTTTCCAAAAAAATGATGCCAACACCTTCAGGCGCTACCCTGACAACCTGGCCTTTGACCTGGACGGCAAAATCTTCCGTGGCTCCTACGAGACGCAGAGCCAGATCGCACGTGTCTCCTTTCTTCGGCCCTGTAATGCCGTAAACAAATACTCCTCCCGTACTCAAATCCTTGAGTTCGCACTCTTCATATACCTTGTCGCTGAAGAATGCGGTTACAGTGGTGTGGAATTTCACCCGTGTGTTTTTCCTCTTTTCGGTATCAGACATCGCTTCTCCCCTTCCTGTAAAATGTATAATCAAGGGACTGCCAGACCATTGCGCTGCAGAACAGGAGCAATGTTTATCACCCGCAAATTTTTTTCCTGCCCAGTAAAACCTCTGCCAATCGTGTCGCCGTTTTTGAGCATCTGGAATTTAAACATAGTCTCAGTCTTCTGCCCTGCTGCCGAACAGAGTATGACTCCCGCCAGGTTCCCTTTCGAGATAGCCACAGCCATATTTGCTTCGACATCGGGATGGTCGGGAAGTTCCGGACCCTGAGGAATAATAACGGGGAGTTTGATTTTCTTGAGTTCTCCACTGGTCAGTCTGCCCAGAACCCCGTAGAACTGTCGAGGCATCCTTTTGAATGGACTGGCCAGATCCTTCAGGGGAACCTGTTTTGTCTGACGAATTACGCTTGCTTTAGCGGGAGACAAACGGCTGATTCGTGAAATGGAGCTTTCCTGAAGATAAAAGGGCTGTCCTCCTATAACAATCTCCCGCAGCTCAACCGGAGGGCAGTTTTTAATGGGGCTTGACTCTTCCTCCCCCTGGAGAAGAATGTCTCCGCTGTCAAATTCCCGTAGGGTGCCGACAACATTTCTTATTTTTGCCGTGAGGTTATCGGCCTGAGACAGGATCGACTGCAGCTTGCCGATAAGCTCTCCAATGTCGTAATCGAGATCATCGGCAGGCTCTGCATCAAACTGCAGAGAGCTTATTTTTTCCCTTATTTTTTCTATGTTTTCAGGGTTAAAGGCCTCATCGCCCCCTTCGGCTTCAGTATCTTCCTGTCCGGGCTCGTCATCAGGCTCAGCCGATAAGGTGGTATCTTTAATCGATCTTCCGGATCTGATTTTCCCCTTCAATTTGTCGAAACGGTAATAAAGAATTTTAAACAGCCGTTCTTCTTTCTCGGGTTCGAGATCTTCGGATTCGTAAATATTGACAACGTGGGCCATAGCCTCCTTGAGAAAATCTATTGACGCGGATGGAATGTTTTCTCCCCTGTCTTTGATATAGTGAAGCAGGCTGTCCGCCATGGTCAGAATGTTATGGACGGGTTTCCGGTCGGCGTAGTGTTCTTTGAGAAACAGGAAAGCCTTTTCCAGAAGGAGTATTCTCTTCGGAGAAAGACTCCAGTCCTGGGCGATTATCTCCCATTTTAACCGCTGGATTGCTTCTTCAACTGTAATTGTATTTCCTGTTTCTCTGGTCATAGGATTTATCTGTACTTTTTGACTGTTGGATACTTTGAGGATATCCTGAACAATTGGCCTCCGGCCGGATAACTGTGTCGGGCTAGTTCATTGGGATGGATTCGTCACCTTCTTTGTCAAACCGTACCGAAGATGCAATCATATAAGGAATGCGCATATATGCCAGGTATGCCGCACTTTTTACTTTCGCCAATTCTTTCCTGTCCTCGAAGCAGATGTCTGGTTTTCAAGGCATCCTTGACTTCTGAATTTCAGTCAACTTCAGTAGGCAGATATTAGCAGATTTCCCCGTCTCTGGCAAAAAGTTCGATGAAGGGGGAGGGAGGGGCTGAACGAATAGTTTGAAGAAAATTTTTGAACATAGTAGATTGAGATTATAAAAAAATTCCTTATGAACATTCTTCCCCTTCCCTGTATGGAGACTTTCCTTCCATATTTTTTTGTTTTTGTTTTTGGATCCGTAATCGGCAGTTTCCTGAATGTCGTCATTCTTCGTCTCCCTGAAAGAGATCAGTCCATTATTGTTCCCCCTTCCCACTGCCCGGTATGTAAAGAGCAGCTAAGGTGGTACGATAATGTTCCTCTCCTGAGCTACCTTTTCCTGACTGGAAAATGCCGGCGCTGCAGAAGTCCCATTTCCTGGCAGTATCCCGTGGTAGAGCTTTTGGCAGCCGTGCTTGCAGTTGTGTTATGGATGTATTATCCCTGGTATATTTTCATTATACGGTATATATTTGTCTGCTCCCTGCTCGTCATAATCTGGATCGATATCAGATATCAGATCGTTCCAGATCTCATCACGATACCCGGTACCCTGATCGGATTCTGCCTTGCTTTTCTGAATCCTATTTTGTATTGGTTCGATTCAGCATTGGGGATTATTATAGGTGGTGGTATATTCTACCTGGTCGCCCTCATCTACTACCTTGTCACCAAACGCCAGGGGATGGGAGGCGGGGATATCAAATTCATGGCCATGATCGGTGCCTTTCTGGGCTGGCAATCGCTGCCCTTTGTCATTTTTGCCAGTTCGCTCATAGGCAGTCTGGTGGGGCTAGTCGCCATGGCAAAGCAGAGGAAAGGGGGGCAAACCGTTATTCCTTATGGCCCTTTTCTTGCGTTAGCTGCCTTGCTGTACATATTTTTCGAAAAACAGATAATATTTTTTCTCTGGGCCTGATAAAAAATGCAACAGAATATGAGAAAACAAGATTTTCAGGAGATTATCGCGCAAAGTAAAGTAATGCAGGAGGTTTTCCAGACAATAAATAAAATTGCTGATTATAAAACCACTATTTTGATTACCGGTGAATCCGGAACAGGCAAGGAACTCGTTGCCAGAGCAATCCATGAAAGGAGTTCCCGTTCCGGTAAAAAACTTGTCGATATCAACTGTGGCGGCATCCCCGAAAATCTTCTTGAAAGTGAACTTTTTGGTCATGCCCGGGGAGCCTTCACCGATGCTCACCGGGAAAGAAAGGGGCTATTTGAAAATGCCGACGGTTCAACACTGTTTCTCGATGAACTGGGTGAACTGCCGCTTCCTCTGCAGGTTAAACTTCTGCGTGTTCTTCAGGAGGGCGAGGTCAGACCGCTTGGAGACCGGGAGCCGGTCAAGGTGGATGTCCGTATTATTGCCGCCACCGCGAGAAATCTTGCAGATATGGTGAACCGGGGAGTCTTCAGAGAGGACCTGTTCTATCGTATTAATGTGCTGAATATAGAACTGCCCCCTCTCAGGGAACGATCAGAGGACATTCCTCTTCTCATAGACCACTTCATTGCCAAGTACAACAGGTTGATCGGTCTGAATATCAAGGGGGTCAGTGAGGAATGCCGCCAGGCATTGTGTACATATCTGTGGCCCGGCAATGTCAGGGAGCTGGAAAACGTCATGGAGAGAGCCATGGTTCTCTCCGATGAGGACACTATCGGTGTTGAGACTCTGCCCCCTGAATTGCTGCGTTCTGAAAGAGAGGTTGCGGGCAGGGAAAGGGGATCAATGATTCCCGACCAGGAGAACCTGTCCATTAAGATTAACAGCAAAAACCTTGAAAGGTATCTGATAGGCAAGGCCCTGGAGAGAACAGGCGGTAACAAGACTCAAGCCGCCGAGATATTGCAGATCAGTCTTCCCGCTCTTCTCTATAAAATGAAGGAGTACAATATTACCTCCTGATCGTCATTCCTCATCCGTCTCCTATTCCCTTCCCTTATTCTCTCAGATATCTTCGACTTCAACTGAGCTTCATCTATAGACTCCTGTAATCAGATAATCTATTCTGAAAGGCAGAGACAGGACTACCCAGACCGCCAGCCCTATCAGATTTTAAAAAAGATATTGACATATCTTTGGCAGGAAATTATAAGAGTTATCATGGTTATGCTAATAATTATTAATACTATATACAAATGAAGCTGTTTCGCGCGATCTTAGGATTTTACATAGACGGATTCCGGAGCATGAGAGTAGGTAAGACCCTGTGGTTAATAATTTTTATTAAATTATTTATCATGTTTGCTATACTCAAGGTATATTTTTTTCCGGATCAGCTCAAAGTCAATTTTCCTGATGACAAGGCCCGAGCTGATTATGTGCTGCGGAGTCTTACCGCTGGGCATTGATGCCCAGGAAGCACGGTAGACGGAGTCTGATCACTATTGGTAAAGGAGATGGTCCGGTTCGCACTGGCCCGGTCCTTCCCGGGCCGGATATGGGTAGGTCAGGAGATCGAGAAAACAATGAACAGAATGGATACGTTTTCACTAATTCGAAAAGGAGGCTGCTATGGTCGAACAAATTGATTTGTCGCAGGTCAACTGGGCCAGGGGCCAGTTTGCCCTCACAGCCATATACCATTGGCTGTTTGTCCCTTTGACCCTGGGGCTTTCATTTCTGTTGGCTTTTTTTGAAACTATTTATGTCAAAACAGGAAATGAAGAGTGGAAAAGGCTTACCAAATTCTGGATGACCCTTTTTGCCATCAATTTCGCCATAGGCGTAGCTACCGGTCTCATCCTGGAATTTCAGTTCGGCACGAACTGGTCCAAGTATTCCTGGATGGTAGGAGACATTTTCGGAGCACCTCTGGCTATTGAGGGCATTTTCGCTTTTTTTCTGGAAGCCAGCTTCTTTGCCATCATGTTTTTTGGTTGGGAAAAGGTTTCCAAGGGACTGCATCTTTTTTCCACCTGGATGGTTGCGGTCGGCTCCAACCTTTCCGCAGTCTGGATCCTGGTCGCCAACGGCTGGATGCAGTTTCCCACAGGAATGGCTTTCAATCCTGACAATGCCAGATTTGAAATGCAGAATTTCGCTGACATAGTTTTCTCTCCAGTTGCGGTGGGCAAATTCACCCACGCCACCAGTTCCAGTTTCCTTCTGGCGGCACTCTTCGTCATAGGTGTCTCTTCCTGGTTCCTTCTGAAAGGGCGGCACGAACTGATGGCCAAAAGAAGCATTGCCGTAGCCTCGATCTTTGGCCTGCTGTCCTCCGTCTATGTCGTTTTCACCGGTGATGAAGCCGCTTACAACATTGCTGATAAACAGCCCATGAAGCTTGCCGCCATGGAAGGACTCTACAGAGGCCAGGAGTCTGCTCCGCTGGTAGGCTTCGGTATTCCCAATCCCTATAAAGAGGTGGGGGACAGCGCCGATCCTTTTATCGCCGAGTTTAAAATTCCCGGACTGCTGTCCCTGCTTGCCAACAGAGAGGCAGGCTCTTTTGTCCCCGGCATGTACGATCTGGCTTTCGGCAATCCAGAGAGGGGAATAAGGGGGGTGCAGGAGAGAATCGCCTCCGGAGAAAGAGCAATCGATTATCTCGGCAGCTATAAAAAGGCCGTCAGTGAAGGTAATGAGGAGGCCGCGGGCAGCTATCTGAGCAGTTTCAACCAGCACAGGGAGGATCTGGGATACGGTTATCTGGACAAACCGACGGATGCCGTCCCTCCGGTGGCCACGACTTTCTGGAGCTTTCATATTATGGTAGTTCTGGGGATGCTTTTCCCCATTATTTTCATTCTCTTCATGGTCTTCCTGAAAAAAGGCACTGTTTCCAGCCACAGATGGCTGCTCAATCTGGGCATCATCTCGATACCTCTCAGCTACATTGCCTCCCAGGCAGGCTGGGTCACCGCGGAAGTAGGTCGGCAGCCCTGGGCCATACAGGGCCTTCTTCCGGTCCAGGTGGCTACTTCCAACTTGACCACTGCTGCGGTGCAGACCACCTTTTTTGTTTTCCTGGTGCTTTTTACCCTGCTGCTGGTTGCTGAAGTCGGTATCATGCTGAAACAGATAAAACTCGGACCGGAGGAAAAATAAGATGATAGGACAGCTCGATTTATCAACCCTGCAACATATCTGGTGGATAATTGTCTCCCTTGTCGGTTCAATTTTCCTTTTTCTGACCTTCGTGCAGGGGGGGCAGACCCTGATTTTTTCCGTGGCCAAAAATGAAGAGGAGAAGACCCTGCTGATTAACTCCCTGGGCCGGAAATGGGAATTGACCTTCACAACTCTCGTTCTTTTCGGTGGCGGTCTGTTCGCTGCTTTTCCCAAATTCTATGCCACCAGCTTCGGGGGAGCCTACTGGGTGTGGATGTTGATCCTTCTCACCTTCATCATTCAGGCGGTGAGCTACGAATACCGCAGTAAACCCGGTAATTTTCTGGGAGCCAGAGTATACGAAATCTTTCTTTTTATTAACGGCAGTATAGGCATCCTGCTGATCGGCACGGCGGTAGCCACGTTTTTCAGCGGTTCAAATTTCATCCTGAATGAAATGAACCAGGTGACCTGGCAGACGCCGCTGAGAGGACTGGAGGCTGCCGGCAGTTTTTTCAACCTGTCCCTGGGCTTGTTTCTGGTGTTCCTGGCCAGGGTGCTGGGGGGGATGTATCTGCTTAACAACATCGAGCATGAGGAGCTGGAGAGTCGGTGCCGCCGTTCGATATGGATTAACTTCCTCTGGTCCCTGCCCTTCCTCCTCTTTTTCCTGATTTCCCTGATGATCAGGGAGGGATTTGCGGTCGACCCCGCCAGTGGAGAAGTGGTACGGCAGCAGTTCAAATACTTTTACAACCTGATTGGTTTTCCGGTTAATCTTGCTCTCTGTCTGCTAGGCCTTGGCATGGTGATTTACGGAGTCGTTGCCAATGTCTATAAAGATCAGAAGAACGGGATCTGGTTCGGTGGACTGGGAACCATTCTGGTAGGTCTTGCCGTCTTCTTTCTTGCCGGATTCAATAATACACCCTTTTATCCCTCGAGTGTGGATCTGGGGAGCAGTCTTACCATAGCGAATGCCTCAAGCAGCCATTTTACCCTGACGGTTATGAGCTATGTCGCTCTTGCCGTTCCCGCGGTTATGGCTTACATAGCCTTCCTGTGGTACCGGATGGACAGGAAAAAACTGAATCTTGCGGAATTGGAGGGCGAGGGAGCCAAAAGCCTTTATTAAAAAAACGATAGGAGTAAATAATGACTGGAATACTTTTAAGCAGTTGGCTGCTTCTCGTGGCCTTGTCCCTGATAGGCGGCGTTCTGTTTCTGGAAGGTTTGGATCTTTACTGAACAGGAATCGTTTGGCCACGCTGAGCGAAAGATTATGACAGACTATCCCCCCCCCGGCTGCCTGGAGCTGCCGGGGGGGATAGTCAAATGGCGTGTCCAGCGGCTCACATTCGGTAGGAAGGGAGCGGAGCCGGCATTTTGTTTATTGTCTTTCACTGGTGGTTACTATAAAAT
>JBEPXR010000037.1:0-12620 GCA_041641775.1 Desulfobia sp.
CTCCAGGGTCAGCCCCTTCAGATCGGCAATCTTTCGGGCGGTATACAGGGTATAGACCGGTTCGTTGCGCTTGCCCCGATAAGGATCCGGGGCAAGATAAGGACCGTCCGTCTCCACCAGCAGGTGCGAGAGGGGGATGTGCCGGACGGCCTCCTGCAGTTCTTCGGCCTTGGTAAAGGTGACCACCCCCGGTATGGAGATCAGGAAGCCGAGATCCATGAACTTTTCAGCCCAGGCGGCATTACCTGAGAAGCAGTGGATTATTCCTCCAGCCGGCAGAGGCGCCCTGCTCCTGAGAGAAGAATAGATCCTGTCATGGGCTTCCCGGTCATGGATGATAATGGGGAGCTCCAGTTCAACGGCCAGATCGACCTGGTCCTCGAAGGCATGTTGCTGGACATCCTCAGGGGCGTAAGTTTTTACCATGTCCATGCCGATCTCTCCGTAGCCCCTGACCTTTTCATTGCGGGCCAGATTTCTAAAGATCTCAGCCGTTGCCGGACCGAAATCGCTGGCGTGATGGGGATGTATGCCTATGGAGGCATGGACCCCGGAATAACGTTCCGCAAGTTCGACCGCCTGCAGGGAACTGGTCAGGTCGATACCGATGGTGATTATCCCGGTGACTCCCGCCTCCGTTGCCCGGGCAAGAACTTCTTCGAGGTCGTCCCGGTAAGGGGCCATATCAAGATGGCAGTGGGTATCGATCAGCCTGTATCCGTCTTTTAATGCCGGCAAGGGTGGTCGTTTTTTCTTTTTTGACATTTGCAAAGATTATATTGTAAGGTGAGGTAACATGCTGTGAGCCGGAT
Organism: Desulfobia sp.; assembly: GCA_041641775.1. Classification (GTDB taxonomy): domain Bacteria; phylum Desulfobacterota; class Desulfobulbia; order Desulfobulbales; family SURF-16; genus JAWLDV01. The sequence goes on from JBEPXR010000037.1 coordinate 813, forward strand.
CGTATCAGGCGCCTACCATACCATAATCCGGCGCTGATACAAGTGCAGAAATCGTCTGAGAAATAAAGACACTTCTTCAAGCGACTGGAGGGACTCGGCTTTTGCCTGCGACGGCCGGGGGCAGTGATAAATGGCAAACAGCCTGTTTTTAAGCTGTTAAAAGTGCTCGACATCGAATGGGAAATGTTCTTATGGCGCAATCTGTTTTAGAGGCAATTTACCAACGGCGCAGCATCAGGGAATACAGTGATGAGCCGGTCAGCGTCGAAGATCTGCACGAAATAATCAAAGCCGGCATCTGGGCTCCCTCGGGACTGAACAATCAACCCTGGCGGTTTGTGATCATAGCGGAGCCTTCCGTCATGGAGGAGTTAAGCCGGACTACCCGGTACAGCCATATTGTCCGGGCGGCTCCGGCACTTATCGCGGTTTTTGTCGACCGGGAAGCCATGTATAACGAGGTAAAGGACCATCAGGCCGCCGGAGCCTGTCTTCAGAATATGCTGCTCGCCGCCGAAGCCCTTGGTCTGGGAGCGGTATGGCTGGGAGAGATTCTCAACAGCAAGGAGGAGGTCAACCGTATTCTTGCGGTTGACGACCGGTATGACCTGATGGCAGTGGTCGCGGTTGGTCATCCCGCCCATAAAAATCAGCAGTCTACCAGAAAAGACCTGGATCAGTTTATCCTGAAGTCGAGCTGAGGGAAGCAGCTGACAGGTCAGGTAACTCGAGGAACAGAGAAGCGGGCCGTTGGTGCCCCTTATTTATACAGAGGAGAAACAGCCATGAAGAAAAAGAAGATTCTGCGGATGCTTACAGTGAGCGGCCTTGCCTCCTTGCTGATTATTGGCCAGGGGTGCAGCTACATGCCCGGTTCCGGCGGAGATGAAGACATGGAGCCGGTGAGCCTTTCTGAAACCGAAGCAGCAAGCAGCCCCTATCATCCCAAGGACTTCAAGGAGATACTCATTCCCAGTATCATGGAGTTCGACAGGGAAAAGAGCATGTACGTCAAGTCCCAGGATTTTAACGGCGGCATTCTCCATTTCTCCGGACGGGCGGAGACCAACTCTCTGATTACCTTTTTCGAGAACACCATGCCCAGTAAAGGCTGGACGCTTTCAGGTTCGGTCAAAACCAAGAAGACGCTGCTGATCTTCACCAAACCCGGCAAGACCTGCATGATCTCCATCGTGGATCCTGATTTCAGCCTCAGTACCCAGGTGTCCCTCTACATCTCCGAAAAAAATACCTGAGGGCCCGGTCCCAGCAGGGCTCAGGCCGGTTGGATGACGGCAGAGGGCTGAGGAATCAGAAGTTCGGACCGGTCCAGGGACTGCCGCAGGGTTCGTTTTCCGCCCCGTGATAATGGCACTTGAAACAGCCGTCGACACCACCGCAGTGGTTCCAGGTGTGGCAGCTCATGCAGAACTCTTTCTCAGAGAAATCCTCCGGATCGGGTCCGCCGCAGTCAAAGCCGCAGCCGGTGTCAATTTCGTGGTTGTTGACTTCCCTGCGCAGCAGGTAGGAGGAGAGGCCGGTGCCATGAGGTTCGTGACAGTCGAGACATGAGGTCACGTAGTTGCTGGCGACCGGCGCCTCGTTATAGGGGCCGGTGACACTGCCGAATCCCCCGGGACTGCCGTCGATAGCATGGATTCTCGGGCGTTGGCCGTGCATGTCGCCGGACGGCCCCCAGTCGATAGCGGTGAGATGACCAGCCGGGGTATTGGGGTTCATGGAAGTGGTCCCCGAGGTTACCGGTACTTCATACTGGTGGCAGTCCAGGCAGAAGGTATTGTAATCCGGCAGGTTTGAGCCGTCTTCCGTGAGAGTGCCGCCCGGCTCGTGGGTGGTGTTGGCCGAGCCGTAGTAATAGGGAGCCCGGTAGGAGGATGAGTAGGCGCTCATCCGCTCTCCCGGATCATCACCCCATAGCTCTTCATGGTCAGCGGGACGACTGATCGCACTGAAGGAGGGATTCGACGGATTCGCCTTGTTGCGTCTGGAAAGATGCGGATTGTGGCAGGCGGCACAGGGGTTCGAGTCCGCGCTGAAAAAATCGAAGTTCGCCTCGGCAAAGGTTTTGATATCGTAGAGATTGTGATAGCTGTAGAGATTGAAAGCCTGGAGTATGTCCGAGGCACTGACAAGATTGTAGCCGGCAAAGGTGTTGGCATACTGATTATTGGTTATGCCTCCTCCCTCCTGCTGTGAACCGGTGGTGACGTGGCAGTGGAAACAGAAATTGTCGGTCTTGAGGTAAGGACCGCTCTGGGCGTTGTCATTGAAGTTGTCCGCAAAAAGAGTGAAAACGGAAGGTCCGCCTCCTGCCGGATCAGGTTCGGAGCCGCTGATCGAACCGTGCTGCTCGTGACAGTGAACGCAGTTGCCGGTGGAGTAGCCGCTGATGCCGGTCCGATTTACTCCGCTGCTGCTGTCTCCGTGAGCTGATTGGAGATACGCGCCCGCCGCCGCAGGGGATGGGCAGGTGACGAAGAAGGCGAGCAGCCCTCCGGCCAGTCCGAAAAATCCCGGAATGGGGTTTTTTCTGGCATAACTCCTGTAAATCCGACAAATCATCAAGCATTTCTCCTTCTGGATGCTTCAAGCGGCTATTGCCCTGCTTCAATCAGCAGTCAGGGGAAGAGGGGGAGCGTGTTTCAGGGGCTGCCGGTCATGGAAAGCAGTTCTTCCTTATTATCTTTAAGGACCTTTTTGACGTCCACTACTTTTTCATTTTCCGCCAGAATCAGGTGACAGGCGTCGCACTCCGCCGTAAGGAGCTCACCCGACTCCCGGTTCTCCAATCTGCCGTGACAGCGCGAACAACCCGGGCTCTCGGCGCAGTGGCCGATAAAGTCCTCGTATGTCCCCCAGTCGACATTCATTTCCGGAAAGACGTTTTCTTCATAGGCCTGCTGGGCCCCTTGGATGGCCTTTTCCAGCAGAGTGCTGCTCCCCTTGACCAGTAGCGGATACTCCTTTTTATACCAGCCCCGGAGATAGCCGGCTATTCCTTCCCTGGCCTCTTCAACGGAAGGGTACTCCCTGGTGATGGCTTCCATCGCCTGTTTCTTGATGAAGGGCAGGTAGCGTGGAATAGCTCCACCGGCCAGTTTGCGGTCAAGAGCTTCATCGGGAGAGAGGAAGATATGAGTTGGCCTGTTGTGGCAGTCGATGCAGTCCATCCGGCGCCAGGTGCCTTTTTTGTCCGTCTGCTTTCCGCTGGTTGCGGGAAGTTCATAGACCGTGTCCTCCATTCCCCTGGTGGACAGCCTGACCCGGGTGATGTCGATGCGTTCGGGATCTGTATGGTAGTAGTGAACCTCATGGTCGTCGGAGACGTGCCAGTGGATATCGTGGGCGGACTTCCCCTGGAAATCTCCGGAACCCACCTTCAGGAGCAGGGCGGTCTGGAGGTGGGTGTTTTTCTCATCAGGAAGGAAACGGTCATTGACGATAAGCAGGCCGCCGTGAAACATCTCGGGCAGATGGCATTTTTCACAGGTCTTGCGGCCGGGGCGCAAGACCTTCAGGGGCGAGGTGATGGGTTTGCTGTAGGAACTGGTCAGTACGGAAACTATCTGGCTGAAGCCTGAAAACTTGGTGCGCTCGGCCCAGGAGGCATCTTCCCCCATGTGGCAGTCGGTACAGGCCATTTTGGAGTGGGGCGAGTTCTGGCAGGTAACGAACTGGGGCCGCATAATGTCGTGGCAGAATCCGGCGCAGAAGGCATTGGTTTCCGTATAATGAAAACCGCCGTAAATAACGGAACCGACCACGATAACGGTTGCCAGGGTAAGAGCAATGGTCAGATAGATCAACTTCCGTATTCTGGTGTATCTGCCGGGTTTGGAAAGCTCCTCCTGAATATACTCCACCGTGTAGATGCCTATATCTTCCCTGCCCCTGGACAGAAAAATACCAAGGAAAAGAAGAATCAGGCCGATGACAAAAATCGGCGCCATTACCAGGTACAGCAGAAATCCGAAGTAGGGATTCTCGATGATCCCGTAAGCTTCGAAGAGAAAGGAGATAATCAGTACCGGCAAAAGTATGGCAACGATTATGGCTCCAACAACGGAGATTTTGCTTCTGGAGACCCAGTTGATAAAGTTTTTCAGCATTTTTATAGAAAGGTGGATTGCTTCGCGTTGTCAGATTGGTCAGAGGCTTCCAGCAATGTGCTGTCACCGCCAGTGTCACAGTAAGCGCTGTTTTCTTCTTGTTTTTTCTTCCTCTTGGTCAGCGTGCAGCTGTAGACGATCTCCATCTCCTCCGCGTCAAGTGTTTCGTTGGTCAGAAGCATTTCAGCCAGGTAATGGAGAAAGTCTTTTTCCTTTTCCAGGACGTCCCTGGCTTCCTTGTAGCAGTCATCGATGATTTTTTTGACTTCCTGGTCGATAGTCTGGGTAGTCTGTTCGCTGTACACGCCATGTCCCCCCTGTTCCCCCAGAAAACCCTGGTCACCTTTACTGTAGCTTATCGGCCCAAGTATGGGATCCATTCCCCACCGGCAGACCATTCTTGAGGCCAGTTCCACGGCCTGCTGGAAGTCATCCTCAGCGCCGGTGGTCTGCAGATTCAGGCCGATCTCCTCAGCGGCCCGTCCCCCCATGAGGGTGGTTATCCGGTTCAGCAGATAAAGCTTTGAATAGGAGTGCCTGTCGGTCTTGGGAAGCTGCTGAGTCTGGCCCAAAGCCCTTCCTCTGGGAATGATGGTGATCTTGTGAACCGGGTCGGCCTCGGGGAGGAACTTGGTCACTATGGCATGCCCCGCCTCATGATAGGCCATGGTTTTCCGGTCAATTTCACCGAGCACCAGGCCCTTCCGTTCGACTCCCATGATGATCCGGTCCTTGGCGACTTCAAAGTCGATCAGACCGACAGCTTTCTTGCCGAGACGGGCGGCGACAATAGCTGCCTCATTGACCAGGGAGGCCAGTTCCGCCCCGGTGAAGCCCGGAGTTGCATGGGCTATCTTGTCGAGCTCCACGTTGGGAGCCATAGTGATTCTGCGGGAGTGGACCTCTATAATTTTGAGCCTGCCTTTGACGTCCGGCGGCAGGATGTTGATCTGCCTGTCAAAACGTCCCGGTCTCGACAGGGCCGGATCGAGGATGTCCGGCCGATTGGTGGCGGCGAGGACGATAATCTGTTCATCCGTTCCGAATCCGTCCATTTCAACAAGCAGGGCATTGAGCGTCTGTCCACGTTCATCCTGCCCTCCTCCGGTGCTTCCGCCTGCTCCGCGATGCCCCCCGACCGCGTCTATTTCATCTATGAAAATGATGCAGGGCGTGTTTTTTTTGGCTTCCCGGAACAGGTCACGGACCCTTGAAGCGCCGACGCCGACAAACATTTCCACGAAATCTGAGCCGCTTATGCTGTAAAAGGGGACACCGGCCTCACCGGCAATCGCCCGGGCCAGAAGGGTTTTCCCGGTTCCGGGAGGTCCCTGGAAGAGAATGCCCTTGGGGATGATCGCCCCCAGTCTGCTGAATTTTTTCGGATTCTGGAGAAAATCGACGATTTCGAGCAGTTCGTCCTTGGCTTCGGGAAGTCCGGCCACATCCCTGAAAGTGACCATCTTCTGCCCCTTCTTTTTCTTAATGATTTTTTCCTGGGCAAACCTGGCCGACTCATCTTCATCGCCCTGCTGTTTTTTTATCACCGAGTACCAGGCAATAAAAATAAGCAGGACCGGCAACCCGAGATACAGGAGATTCCAGAAGGGGGATTTCCGGTCCGGCTCTCCCTTTATGGTGATGTCTCTGGCCAGGAGCTGGGGAATGAGATCGTCTATGGAAGGGGCGAAGGTCTGGTACTGCTTGTCGTATATGTCCGTATAGGTGACGGTTTGTCCCTGGATATGGACTTCTGCTATCGTGTCATTTTCGAGGCTTGTCAGAAACGCATTGTAACTTCTCTGGGGTAACCGGTTTTCTATATCCTGTATCAGGAAGAGCCCACCACCCAGAGCAGCCAGAATGACAACAACAAGCACGGTACGGATAAAGACGACCAAGTCTGACCTCGCTACCTGTTTTTCTGCCGGTCAGATCTCCGGCAGCGCGTATTTTGCTCTGCTTTCCTGACACCTTACTGAATATTTTCCACCTTGCACAGGAAATTTTCCCGGGAAGTGCTGAAAACCCCTATTACATTCCTGTCACAGCCTGCAGCCAGCTTCTGAACAGGTCGAGAGGTCCAACCCTGACCATGGCGCTGACCAGGGCAACCATGGCCCAGATCCCGATGATTCCGGAAATGCCACCCATTACCGCCAGACTGGCCTTTGATACGGCATCGAGACCGGAAAGTTCTTCTTCACCAACGGCCGCTTTCTTTCTGGTTGTATCATAGATTTTTTCTTTCATTGTTCTTTCTCCCATCTGTTTCTGTATTCTCTGTCTTCTGAGCTTTCAGTTCCTGCCTGGTTGGATGCCAGATTCATGCCAGAGGGGAAAATTAAGTTTAATCAGGTAATTGGTTTTTAAGTCATTGGTGATTTTGCCAGAATGACAATCTCTTTCTGTCATTCTGGCAAAATCACTCTTACAGTCAGAGAAAAAGCGCCTCAGTCCAGCTCCCATTTTTCGATTTTCCGGTAGAGGGTCCTCAGGCCGATGCCAAGGATCCTGGCGGCCTTGACTTTGTCTCCCTGCGTGCTTTTCAGGGTATCCTGAATGGTTTTCCGTTCCACTTCGTGGAGCAGTCCCTCGTCTGAATTGGCATCGACTTCCGGAACTTTGTAGCTCATGTATTCCGGGATGCTTTCCAGGGTGATGAGATCACCCCTGCTCATGACCACGGCACTTTCAATGCAGTTCATCAGCTCCCGGACATTGCCGGGCCAGTCGTAGGATTTTATCAGCTCCAGGGCTTCCCTGGAGATCCCCTTGACCGGTTTGCCGTGCAGGTCGGAGAATTTGGTAATGAAATTGTTTACCAGTTCTTCCAGGTCTTCCTTGTGCTCCTTGAGCGGCGGCATTTTTATCTGGACGACCCGAAGCCGGTAATAGAGGTCCTCCCGGAAGTCCTCCTGGCTGACCATTTCCGCCAGATCTTTGTTGGTAGCGGAAATGATCCGGACATCGACCTGAAAGGTCTTGGTGCCGCCTACCCGTTCAAAGGATCTTTCCTGGAGAAATCGAAGAAGTTTGACCTGAATGGAAGAGGGCATTTCCCCTATTTCATCCAGAAAAAGGGTGCCGCCGTGGGCCAGTTCAAATCTGCCCTTTTTTGTTGATACCGCCCCGGTGAAAGCTCCCTTTTCGTGGCCGAACAGTTCCGATTCCAGCACGCCTTCGGCAAAGGCCGAGCAGTTGACTTTGATGAAAGGACCGTTAGCCCGGCTGCTGTTGTAATGGATCATATTGGTCAGAAGTTCCTTGCCGGTTCCTGATTCCCCTTCGATCAGAACGGAAGCGGTGGTATCGGCGACCTGGAGTGCAAGCTCCTCGCACTTCTTGATGGCTTCAGAGTTGCCCACGAACTGACCCATGGGATAGGATTCCCTGATCTTTTTCTTCAGAAGAAGATTTTCTTCCCTGAGCTTCTTGTTTTCCAGGCTTTTGTCAATGAGCAGGGTCAGCCTGTCGAAGTTGACCGGTTTGGTCACATAGTCATAGGCGCCAAGCTTCATGGCTTCGACGGCGGTTTCAATCGTGCCTTTGCCGGTTATGAAAATAACCGGAACCTGGCTGTCCGTCTCGTTAATATTCTCGAGAAGTTCAATGCCGCTCATGACCGGCATGTCGAGATCGGACAGCACCAGGTCGATTTCGTCTTCACCGAGTATGTCCAGGGCTTCCCTGCCGTCCCGGGCGGTCACAGTGTCATAGATATCCGAAAGACCCATGGAGAGGGTGTCCCTGGTCATCTTGTCATCGTCAACTATCAGTATTTTCGGGGTCATATTTTTTCTGTAGGTCAAATTACAAATCTCAAATTTCAAGTACCAGATAACAGCTTAATTGCCCGCGGGGGCGGGCTCCTACGGGCAAATCTTAAATAACAGGCACCAAATACCAAACAAATTACAAATACCAGTAATCAAATCCCAAAAGGATTACAGGAGACCGTTTGCAATTTGAAATTTGGTATTTGAGATTTTCCCAACAACAACCAACAGTTAACGGCTAACGGCTGTCTTTCCTTGATTCCTTCGGGATCTCTATCTCAAAGGTTGTCCCTTCGCCGGGATTGCTCCGGCAGTGTATCCGCCCTCTGTGGTCCTCGATGATGCGCTTGACTATAGGCAGACCGAAGCCGGTGCCTCCCTTTTTCTGGGTGAAAAAGGGATCGAAGATATGATCGAGGTCTTCACTGGAGATGCCCTCGCCGGTATCGGCCACTTTCAGGATAATATTTTCCTGATCTTTCTCGATTTTCAGGGTGAGGGTCCCGCCCTCGGGCATGGCGTCAATAGCGTTCATGCAGAGATTGAGAATGGCCTGGGTCAGCTTCTTGTCGTCAACCATGGCGTATTCGTGATCCCCCTCCACTTCGATGGCCAGGGAGACTCCCGAGTCCTCGGCCTTCTGGCTGATAATGTCGCCTATCCTGACCAGGATGGCGTTGATGTCGTTTTCTTTGAAGTCTGGGGAGGGGAATCGGGCATATTTAACGAATTCCTCGATAATTTCATTGATCCTGTCAATCTCGTTGTTGATCAGATTGGTTAAATCGAGCATCTCCTTTTTCAGGTCCTGGTTCTCCACGTCGCACAGTTTAATCTTTTTGTTCAGCATCTGGAGATTCATGTAGAGGACATTCAAAGGGGTTTTGATCTCATGGTTGACCGAGGAGGCAATCTGGCCGATGGTGGCTATTTTTTCCATGCGGACCAATTCGGCCTGGGTTCGCCGCAGGGAATCTTCGGAGGCCTTCAATTCGGCGGTGCGTTCCTCGACCTTCTTTTCCAGTTCCCTGCTGAAGTCCTCCCTCTTTTTCTTGTGCTCCTCCAGCTTCCGGATCATCTGGTTGAAGGTGTTGTACAGGGTGCCGATTTCAGTTTGGGATCCGGTCTTGACCCGTACTCCGAGATCACCCGTGGCCACTCTTTCCGTGGCTTTGGCCAGATCGATGATCGGGGCAATGGTATTTCTGGACAAAACGATGTAGCCCACCACCGAGGCCATTATTCCCACCAGGGAGGAAGTGAGATAGAGAAAGAGAATGTAGTACATCTTGGTGTACGACTGGTTGACCAGTCTGCCGATGGTCTGAAAATGAACGGCATTGATCATCCCCATCAGATTGGAGATATTGTAGCCGTAGCTCTCCAGCTGACGCAGTCTTGCGTCCGCAACCGGATTGGCTGCAGTGAAGCTTGTGTAGGCGTACTGCAGGGTATCCTGGATGGCCTGCAGGTTGTCCTCGATTTTCTGGAAGTTCAGGAGGATTTCCGGTCTGTTCTGCAACTGGCCGGGAAGCACTTTCTCATACGTTTCAGTTTCCTCTATCACCTCTTCAACCTTGGTGAGGGCATGGGTCAGCAGTTCCTTGTCAAGTTCTATCACCGAGTTATGGACCAGGAAGATCGTCTCCTGGATCTTGTTGTTCATCCTGTAGATCCTGGAAATGTGTGTGCTTTCGGCTTCGAGACGGGAAATGTTGTTCACCATGTCCCGGACCATGATAATGCAGACCCCGCCGACGGCTATGATGGCAAAAACGTTAAGAAAGAAGGCGGTAATAATGTAATTGCTCAGTTTGGGTTTCATTTTTTGTCTGCTCCAGCGAGGGTTTTCCCCTTCAAGAATACCTCTATTTGGAGGGAATTTTCCGCGGTAGGGATCTCATTAGCAATTATATAATAGAAAAAGGAACTTATCAACAGCAGACCGGAGACGACAGTGTTGAACGGCATATATAGTCGGGGATCCCCACAAGATAACCTGAAGCCGGAAACGGGATGGACAGGTTGTCCTGAAAGGGTAATCGGGGGTGCAGACGGGGCTGATGATGAAAACCGGCACTCAGGGTCGTATGGCCATGACAGCCGGATCCGAAGGGTTGAGTTTGACGGTTCTGGCCATGCCGGTGTCCTGGCCGAGGTAGGGCCTGGCTGCCGCGGCGAAATAGGGCATCAGCCGGCGCAGGTCATTTATTTCACTGGTATGCCTGAGGGTGGTCTTCCAGAGTGTTTTCTTCTCGTCCCCGGGCGAGAGGCTGACCGCTTCCAGGATGACAAAGCTGGTATGAACAGTTCTGGACGAGGTTTCGGTGGCATAACCGACCAGGGCCTGACGGGTGGGGATATGCACGGTTTCGGTGGTTCTGACGGTTTTGCCGTCTTTCCCCCTTCTGGTCGTTGTGTAGACGATGGTATCGCCGCCGATGAAATCGTAGATTGGCCGGTCATAGGTAAAGTAGATGTTCTTACCTTCCGAAATGCCGTAGCTGAGCCGTACTTCCAGGTCGGCTTCAGAACGGCTTTCCACTCTGGTATAGCCCTTTTCCTGGAGAATTTCCTGAAAATACCTGCTGAATTCGCGAAAGTAGAGATCATCATGGGAGATTTCCGGCATGCCGCTGGTCATAATATAGTCTTTGTCCGGCGGAATACTGGAGGGATCACTGATCGAGTCCACGTTTATTCTTACCGTGTTGCTGCAGGCGGTCAGCAGCATGAGGAGCAGGGTGAAAAAAGCAGGATAGACCCGGGGCATGGATTTTCTCCTTCATTAAATTGTTTCCGCAGTTATATAGTAGAGAGGCTCTGGAATACCTGTCAAGCCGAAAATAAGCTTCAAGGCTTTGGAGAGCCGGCTTCTGGAGAAGGGGAAAAACGGTGGACTCGACTGCAGCTTGGTGGTAAGTACAACTAAGGAAGCGGAAAGGTCGGGAATCAATGAACTGAATCGGGAATCTGCTTATGACTTCACTTTTTGACGGCAGGAAAATCTTGCTCTGCATTTCAGGCGGTATTGCCGCCTACAAGGTCTGTGACTGGATACGTCTTTTCAAAAGAGAAGGCGCTCAGGTAACGGTCCTGATGACCGAAGCCGCCTCCAGGTTTATCGCCCCCCACACCCCGGCGGCTCTTTCCGGCAACCGGGTCTACTCCGGGATGTTCGACCGGGAGGACGCCCATGAAATTCCCCACATCAATCTGGGTCGGGACCATGATCTGATCCTGGTGGCCCCGGCCACCGCCAACACCATAGCAAGGCTGGCCCATGGCCTGGCCGGTGACCTGCTCTCCACCGTGGTTCTGGCAGCCCGGGCAAAGGTCGTGATCTGTCCCTCCATGAACAGCGCCATGTATCTGCATCCCGCCACCCGGAAGAACATCGAGACCCTCAGGGCCTGGAATTATGAAATTGTCGAACCCGGTGAAGGCGCCATGGCCTGCGGCGAAGAAGGTCCGGGAAGACTCCCTGAATGGGAGGAGGTCCGGGAAGTCGCGGCCAGGGTCCTGAGCCGGCAGGATCTTGCCGGAAAGTCCGTCCTGGTTACAGCCGGGCCCACCGAAGAACCGATTGACCCGGTCCGTTTCCTCAGCAACCGGTCTTCAGGCAGGATGGGATATGCCCTGGCCCGCACCGCCCGGAGAAGAGGGGGACAGGTTACCCTGGTCACCGGCCCCGGCAATCTCCCCCGACCCCCAGGTGTGGAATTCGTTTCGGTCCGGACTGCAGAAGAGATGCACAGCGAAGTGATGGCCCGCTGCGGGCAATCCGATGTCATCGTCAAGGCCGCCGCAGTCTCGGATTTCCGTCCCAGAGAGGTTTCCGCCGCCAAGATCAAAAAGTCAGGGGCCCCGGAAGCCCTGGAACTAGCTGCAAATCCGGA
>JBEPXR010000038.1:0-12369 GCA_041641775.1 Desulfobia sp.
TCGGATGACGAATAACCTGCCATTCTTGACAGAACTTTCAGAAAAAAAAATACGATCAGCTACTGACCAGTCTCCTCGCGCCTGGTTACATTTGAGGATTTATTTGTATATTGCTGCGACAGGTCGGGTCAGAATGTTCTATAATCAATTTTAACAGATCAAGGAGGAATGTATGAAGAATACTGCAATCGGAGTCCTGGCAGTCTGCTTTTTCCTGGCTCTTTCCGCTCAGGGGTTATGCGGTTCGAAACCGGATATGGAACCCGGACTCTGGGAAATAACCAGCCAGACCAAAATGGAGGGCGGTTTTGCCATGAGCATGCCTGCCACAACGGTTACGCAATGCCTGACCCAGGAGGATTACGTTCCAAGTAACAAGGAAATGGCAGACAGCGGCGGATGCCGTTTTAAAAACATCGAGGTGGACGGCGATACGGTCACCTGGTCCATGGAATGTCCGGAAGAGGGTATGCAGGGCAAGGGCAGCGTAGTCTACAGCGGAGATACCTTTGAAGGCACCATGGTCATGGAAATGGAAGAAGAGCAGATGAAGATGATCAGCAGCATGAAAGGTAAAAGGGTAGGGGACTGCCCCTGATTCCTATTTTGAGACAGCAGAGCCCACGGACTGGCCGCCGTGGGCTGTATCTTTAAGCGCGGCGGTTCTGCCGCAGTGCCTCATAAAGGACGATACCCGCGGTCATTGCCAGGTTGAGGCTCCTTATGTTGGAGTTGCTCATGGGAAGCGTGTAACAGCGGTCCTGATAAAGATTGAGAATCTCCGAGGGCAAGCCCTTGGTTTCCCGGCCGAAAATAAGGAAGTCTCCGGGATTGTATGAAGCTTTCGTATAGGGCGTGGAGGCTTTAGTGCTGAAAAAAAAGAGCTTTTCCTCGGGCTGGGCTTCCAGGAAGGCGGTCAGATCTTCCCAGTACTGTATGGAGACGTGTTGCCAGTAGTCAAGGCCGGCCCGCTTCAGATACCTGTCATCCGTGCTGAATCCCAGGGGCCTGACAAGGTGAAGGACAGTATCGGTGGCTCCGCAGAGCCGTGCTATGCTGCCGGTGTTGGGAGGTATTTCCGGTTCGACCAGGACAACATTGAGTGGACTGTCCTCCTGCCCCATTAGAAAAAAACGATATTGTCGCCGGGCTTAAGCACCATCTGCCGGACCAGAACCACTTTTTTGTCCTCTTTTTGAGCCAGAAGGGTTTTCATCTCATCAATGCTCTCCCTGAACCGTGCCAGTTTGCCGTCCTTCAGGATCGAACGCGGCTTGAACTTCGTGGCGAAGGGATCGAGAAACCTCTCTCCCCTTTTGAGCCGATAGTCGAGATGCGGTCCGGTGGAAAGTCCGGTTGAACCGACATACCCTATTATCTGTTTCTGTTTTACCTGATCGCCCCTGCCCAGACCACGGGGAAATCCGGAGAGATGGCCGTAATAGGTTTTATAGCTGTTTCTGTGGGCCAGGATGACCTGCTTGCCGTAGCCCCCCCTCTTTCCTTTGAAGGTCACTTTCCCGTCGGCCACGGCCCTCACCGGTGTGCCGGTAGGGGCGGCGAGGTCAACTCCCAGATGGGGACGGGTTACTCCCAGAATGGGGTGCTTGCGTTTCCAGGTAAATTCCGAAGTAAGCCTGAAGACCGGCAGCGGAGTCTTGAGAAAGAAGGTCCCCAGTTCCTTGCCGTCCCGGGCATAGTAGGCTCCGGTTCCCGAATCGGGTTTATAGAAAAAACCCTCATATTCTTCACCTCCTGCCGGGATATAGCGGGCGTAGAGAATATTGCCGTAGCCTATGAACTGTGAATCTTTGTAATATTTTTCACAAAGGGCCTCAAATCTGTCTCCTGGGCGGGGTTCACGGTTAAAATCAATTTTTGAGGCGAATATATCGGCAAAGGCGTAGACCAGGGACGGTTTTTCTCCCAGGCTGCTGAAGGCTTTGAACAGGGAAGTGTCAATTCTGCCGTTAATATAATGAGTTTTGACCTCGAGGGGAACCGAGTCCTGGCTGGCCTCCAGTTCACCGTTGTTTTGATTTATCGAGTAGGATTCGAGCGGGCCCGTCCTGTATTCGCAGCGAATCAGCCTGTCATTCTTGTCAAGGAAGATTGTATAACAGTCTCCGGGCTTGAGACGGCGCAGGTCCAGGCAGGATGAAAGCTTATCGATCAACTGCCACTTGACATCGGCAGAGATCTCCGGATGTCTGGAGAGCGAGTCGCTTAAGGTATCACCGGCCTGGAGTTCACCTGAAATCTTGCAGGCTATTTGCTGGGAGAGAGAGGATCCTTCGTTTTCAGCCGGTTTACGGACAGCCAGGCGGTCCACCGTCTCTTCGTTTTCCTGCTCCACGGTTTCGCCTGAATCCGCTGCAGCGTCAGAGACTGTAGTACCGGATGGTTGCACCACCGCTGCCCGGTCCGGGGATTGAGAATCGGAAGAGGTCAATTGAGAATAGACGGAGGAGACAAGAATACCGGTACAGAGGCCGACAATGAAAAAGACGGTTGAACTATTAAAACGCATGAGGTATTTTTTCTCCTTTGGGGGTTCTGTAAAATAAAGGCAAACTACCGTGTAGTTTCACTACTCACCAGGCTCGGTCCTGCCGCCTCTTATCATAGTAACGCTTCCACTTTATATCAAGGGTAATTCGATTGCCTGTTACCGGCAATCGAACAAAAGATAAGGCGTGTTTTTTTCGAGCACTACTCATACCAATAATCACTAATAACCGATAATCAACCAGAATCAACCAGAATCAACCAGGAAAAGGAGTTCGCTGATTAATGGCTATCATCGTACAAAAATTTGGCGGGTCATCCGTAGCCAGCCCTGAAAAGATAAAAGCGGTAGCTCAAAGGGTGATCAACCGACAGCGCCAGGGCAACAGGATGGTCGTTGTCCTGTCAGCCATGGGAGGCGAGACTGACAGGTTTGTCGAAATGGCTCACCAGATGCAGGATATTCCCGACCCCAGGGAAATGGATGTGCTCCTGTCCACAGGCGAGCAGGTCACCGTCGCCCTGTTCGCCATGGCGGTAAAAAATGAGGGAATCGAGGCTGTTTCTCTTCTCGGTGATCAGGTGAAAATCCAGACCGATAATATGTATACCAAGGCCCGGATCAAATCCATAGATACGCAACTGGTCCACGATTACCTTGAGAACGGGAACATCGTCGTGGTGGCTGGTTTCCAAGGGGTTGACGAAAATGACAATATAACCACGCTGGGCCGGGGGGGATCGGATACGACGGCAGTCGCCCTGGCAGCCAGTCTGAAGGCCGACCAGTGTGAAATCTTCACGGACGTCGAGGGCGTATATACGACAGATCCAGGTATCTGCGATACGGCCCGCAAGATAAGCCGCATATCTTACGACGAAATGCTGGAGCTGGCCAGTCTCGGAGCCAAGGTTCTCGATATACGCTCTGTCGGGCTGGGCAAGAGATACAATGTACCTATTCACGTGCGGTCAACTTTTACTGAAAACGAAGGGACGTGGGTCGTAGAGGAGGATGAAACCATGGAATCGATGCTGGTCTCCGGCGTTACCTATAATAAGAACGAAGCGAGAATTACCATCACCAGGGTTCCTGATGTGCCGGGTACCGCAGCTAAGATATTTACTCCCATATCAGAAGCTGGTATCGTAGTTGATATGATTATTCAGAATACCTGGTCCAGTGAACATACTGATATGTCCTTCACTGTGCCGCGAACCGACTATAAACGGGCTTTGCAGATTCTCGAAGAGATCGTTCCCCAGATCGGAGCTGAAAAACTCAGCGGGGATGAGCGCATAGCCAAAGTATCCATTGTGGGAGTGGGCATGCGCAATAATTCCGGTATTGCCACCACAATGTTCAACATTCTTTCCCGGGAAAACATTAACATCTCCATGATAAGCACTTCTGAGATAAAGGTTTCCTGCGTGATCAACGAAAAATACACCGAGTTAGCTGTAAGAGCTTTGCACCAGGGGTTTGGTCTTGATAATGAAAAGGTTTTGGAAGAGAAATGACTATGCAAGCTGATCTGATCATATATGACACTACCCTGCGCGACGGGACCCAGGCAGAGAATTTCAATCTCAGCGTGGAAGACAAGATCCGCCTGACCCTGAAGCTGGATGAGCTCGGCATAGACTTCATTGAAGGCGGCTGGCCTGGTGCCAGTCCCAACGCCACGGAATATTTCCGGAAAATCAAGGAATATAAGTTAAAACATTCGCTGATCACCGCCTTCGGCAGCACCAGGAATTTCAAGAATCCTCCGGAAGAGGATCCCAACCTGAAAGCGCTGGTAGAATCCGGAGCCCCTGCCATAACCATCTTCGGCAAAAGCTGGGATATCCACGTCCAGGAAGCCCTGCGCATCGGGATGGATGACAATCTGCAGATTATAGAGGATTCCCTTGCCTTTTTGCTCCCCCATGTTCAGTACCTGTTCTACGATGCCGAACATTTTTTTGACGGGTACAAGAACAACCGGGAATATGCGCTCGAGACCTTGAGCAGGGCGATTCAGGGCGGGGCCCAGTGCCTCATACTCTGCGATACCAACGGGGGAACTCTGCCTGATGAAATCCTCGAAATAACCGGAGAAGTCCATAATTACCTGAAGGCTGCGGACAAGAATGTCGAGATGGGCATCCACGCCCACAACGATTCGGACACAGCCGTGGCCAACAGCCTTCTCGCCGTCACCCGGGGAGCCACCCAGATCCAGGGAACCATGAACGGCTATGGGGAGCGGTGCGGTAATGCCAACCTGACCTCAATTATCCCAGCCCTTGCCCTGAAAAAGGGCTACAGGTTCACTGCTGCGGAAAATCTCTATCTGCTGAGTGAAACGGCCCGGTATGTGACAGAACTGGCGAATCTCACCCATAACCGCTATCAGCCTTACGTCGGAACATCCGCGTTTGCCCATAAGGGAGGGATTCATGTCAGCGCTGTCAAACGCAATCCTTTGACCTATGAACACATTGATCCTGAGAAGGTGGGGAATATCCGCAGAATTCTGATCTCGGATCAATCCGGACGCAGCAATGTCATCCACAAGGCCAGAAAATTCGGCATCAACCTGGAAAGCAGCGACCCTGCAGTCAGTGCAATCCTGAGCCAGCTCAAGACCATGGAACAGCAGGGCTACCAGTTTGAAGGTGCGGAGGCCTCCTTTGAACTGCTTATGCGCCGGGCTCTCGGAACATGCCGCAATTATTTCGATCTCAAGGGATTCCGGGTAATCAATCAGAAAACCACTATGGCCGAACCTCCTCAGGCAGAGGCCACCATCCGTCTGGAGGTCGGCGGGGAGATGGTTCATACCGCCGCCCTGGGAGAAGGACCGGTCAACGCGCTTGATAATGCCCTGCGCAAGGCCCTGACCCGATTTTATCCGTCTTTGGCCGAGATGTGGCTGGATGACTACCGGGTCCGGGTGCTGGCCTCCGAGCATGGTACCGGCGCCAGGGTCCGGGTTCTTGTTGAATCAAGAGATCATACCATGGAATGGGGGACCGTCGGGGTATCCCACGACATAATCGAAGCAAGCTGGCAGGCTCTGGTCGACAGTATCTCCTATAAGCTGATGAAGGATGAGAGAGGCCAGGAAGGGGAAAAGTAAAAGCGGGGATTCCCGTATTCCCGTGCTACTTTTTCTGGTGCTCTTTCTGCTTATTTGGCATGGCCTGGCAATCCTGCACCAGGACCGGGAGTCCCCGGTCCTGATACCGACAGAAAGAACGCTTTTCCGATTTTCCCAGGGCTCCCTCGAGATGCTTGCCAGTCCTGGGGATGCAGACAGGCTGCACAACGCAGAACCAGCCGATCTGCCCCAGCATGTCCGACCTGTGCTCTTCCTGCCTATTTCCATTAATGAAGCGGATTGCCAGCTCCTGCAGACCATTCCCGGGATAGGGCCATCCCTGGGCCGATCCATTGTCGATTTCCGCGAAAACCGAGGACGAATCAACACCTACCCGGAACTTCTGGAAATTAAGGGAATAGGCCCCGCTAAACTCGAAACCATCAGGAAACACACCTCCTTGTAATTGGCAAAACCGCTGGAAACCGGACAATAAATGGAGTATTGGCGAAGACTGTTGGCTGAAAGTATCACCGGTATCGAGGACCTGCCTGGCCACCTCAGACCGGGCGGCGATCTGGGAAAGGTGCTTTCCAGATATCCCATGCGGGTGAACCCGTATTATCTCAACCTGATTAAAGAACCTGGAGACCCTCTCTGGCTCCAGGCTGTACCCGTGATCGATGAGATCAGAGATCAGGTCTGTGTTGAAGATCCCCTTGAAGAAGAGAAGCTCAGTCCTGTATCCAACCTGGTCCACAAGTATCCTGATCGTGTTCTCTTTCTGGTCCACTCCGAGTGTGCCATGTACTGCCGTTTCTGCACAAGAAAAAGAAAAGTGGGGAGCAAAGATATGGCAGTGACATCTGAAACGCTGGAAAGAGGACTCAGCTACATTAGAGAATCCGGGCGGGTGAGGGATGTTCTGGTTTCCGGAGGAGATCCTCTGCTTTTATCTGATGAGAGGCTGGAATATATTCTCTCCAGACTCCGCAGGATCTCAACAGTTGAAACAATCCGGATCGGCAGCAGGGTACCCTGTACCCTGCCCATGCGTATTACCTCCAAATTGACCACCATCCTGAAGAGATACCATCCCCTCTATATCAATACCCACTTCAACCACCCGCGGGAACTTACCGGTGAAGCTTCTTCCGCCTGCGCAAGACTCGCTGATTCCGGCATACCACTGGGTTGCCAGACTGTCCTGCTCAGGGGAGTAAATGACGGTCCCGATACGATAAAGGCCTTGATGAGGGGACTGTTGCGGATCAGGGTTAAACCGTACTATCTTTTCCAGGGTGACTTGACCAGGGGAACCAATCACTTCCGGACCTCGGTCAGAACCGGCCAGGAGATCATGCGGGCCTTGATTGGTCATATTTCGGGGATGGCGGTGCCTACGTATGCCGTCGATGCCCCCGGAGGAGCCGGCAAAATACCTCTGACCCCTAATTATTTCACAGATCTGGAGCGGACCCCGCAAGGCAGTGAACTGCGGTTTTTCAATTATCTTGGCCAGAACTGCGGCTACAGTGACGGTTTTTGAAACAGCTTGCTGCTGATTCTGGCCTTACTGGGAAACTGATCGCCATTGCCCCCCTGCAGTGACTGACCAGACTCCCTGGCGGTTCACTCTTTTTCAGGAAACCTGGGGAACAACTTTGTCTATCAACACGATATGGCCAGGTGAGAACACTTAATGAAAATATACATACTGGAACAGGAACCATGACTGCTGAACGTTTAACCAACAAGGAAAAATGGGAGCAGACCTGGAGCAAAATCAGGCTGCCTGCCATGATCAGTCCGGATACCCGGCATCCTGTAGTGAAGGAAATGCTCAGGGTGTTTTCCCGGCATCTGCCCCGCCGGGAAATGACAGCCCTGGAAATAGGCGGGGCCCCCGGTCAATTTCTCGCCTATTTCAGCAAGTATTACGGCTATCAGGCCAGCGCTCTGGATTACTCGGAAACAGGCTGCAGAAAAATCCGCGAGAATTTTGATCTGCTGGGTCTCGATATAACAATTTACAACCGTGACTTTTTCAATGATCTTTCGGATATGCCCAGGTTTGATCTCGTTTTTTCCCTGGGTTTCATTGAACACTTTCAGAACGTGGAGGAGGTCGTGGCCAGGCATTTGAGCCTGCTGAAAGAAGATGGTTTCCTGATAGTAGGGGTCCCCAACTTCAGAGGAATAAGTGCTGTAGTACTGAAGCAGCTTGCTCCCGAACTCCTGGCGGGACATAATCTGGAGGCCATGGATATCAATGCCTGGCAGTCGTTTGAAAATAAATATGGCCTCGTTCCGCTATTCAAAGGATATATTGGAGGTTTTGAGCCCGGGAATTTCCGGAGATGTGAAAGCAGAACAGCAGTAAATCAAACTATCAGGTTCTTCTTTAAAGTCATCCGTAAAATGGTGACGGATCCATTTCCCGGGCTCAGGAAGTTCAATTCTCCCTTCTGGAGCAGTTATGCACTGGGAGTATACCGTCTGAGTGGCAGGGAAGGTGAGTAGTTGCAGCAGGTCCCCCGTTTATTCAGAAAGCGGCAGCCATCAACTGACGGGTGTATTCCCGCTGGGGCGAAGTAAACAGGTCGTGACTTTTGCCCGCCTCGACAATGCGTCCGTCCTTCATGACTGCCAATTCGTCGGCAAGGGCCCGGACCACCCTCAGATCATGGGAGATAAAGAGATAGGTCAATCCATATTTTTCCTGAATTTTTTTCAGTAAATCGATAATCATGGTTTGAATGGTCATATCGAGGGCGCTGGTGGGTTCGTCAAGCACCAGGAACCGGGGATTCAGGGCGAGAGCCCTTGCGATGGCTATGCGCTGCCGCTGTCCACCTGAGAATTCGTGGGGATAGCGGGATGCGTGTTCAGGATTCATCCCAACTTCGAGTAGGGTGTTTTCCACTATCTGTCGCCGTTCTTTCTTGTTAGTGCCGATCCCATGCACCTGAAGACCCTCGGCGATTATCTGGTACACCGTCATTCTGGGTGAAAGTGAGGAATAGGGATCCTGGAAGATAATCTGCAGATCCCTCCTCAGGGGTCGCATCTCCCGGCTGTTCCGGTCGAGCAGATCAATACCCTGGTAGTCAATGACCCCCCGGGAGTCAGTAAGTCGTAAAATGCATCTTCCCAGAGTAGACTTGCCTGAGCCTGACTCTCCCACGATTCCATAGGTGGTGCCCTTCCTTATCTCAAGGCTGACTTGGTCCACCGCCTTAATTTCTCCGACCCGGCGTTTGAAAAAACCCCTCTTGATCGGAAAATAACATTTCAGATCCTTTATTCTGAAAAGGTAACTTTCCGAATCCCGGTAGGGAGCCTCACCACCGGGAATATTGTTGAGCAGCTTGACGGTATAAGGATGCTCGGGATTGGCAAATATTTTGGCGGTCTCGCCGGACTCGACAATCCATCCCTCATTCATGATGTAAACCTGTTCAGCTACTTTCTGGACCATGTGCAGGTCATGGCTGATCAACAGGATGGCCATGTTGAATTCCTGCTGAAGATCCTTGAGCAGGTCAAGGATCTGAGCCTGAATTGTGACATCCAGGGCAGTTGTAGGTTCATCTGCAATGAGAAGCCTGGGTTTACAGGCCAGGGCCATTGCTATCATCACCCTTTGCCGCTGCCCCCCGGAAAGCTGGTGGGGATAGCTGGCCAGCCTGGATTCGGGTTCCGCTATTCCGGTACGTCCCAGCAACTCAACAGTCCTTTTTTCGGCCTCGTTTCTGGACAGCCCAAGATGGACAACAAGGGTTTCCATAATCTGGCTGCCCACAGGATATACGGGATTCAGAGAGGTCATGGGTTCCTGGAATACCATGCCTATCCGGCTGCCCCGGATTTTCTGCATCTGCTTCTCGGAGAAATCGAGAAGATTCTCTCCTTCGAAGAGTATGCTGCCGCTGCAGGAAAATCCACTTTCCTTAAGGAGCTGCATGATCGCCAGGGCGGTTACAGACTTGCCGCTGCCGGATTCACCCACCAATCCCGTGGTTTCACCTTTACTAACGACTATGTTAAGATCGTGGAGGACGGGAAAGTATTCCTCTTCTCCCTGAAAACCACCATTCAGCTCACTGATTTCAAGCAGCATTTACACCTTCCTCGGATCAAAGGTTTCCCGTAGAGCATCGCCGATGAAGATGAGCAGGATAAGGGTGCCGACCAGGACAACGAAGGTCGAGATGGAAAGCCACCAGGCATTGATATTTGCCTTGCCCTGGGCCAGCAGCTCACCAAGACTAGGGGTGGGAGGTGGGACTCCCAGGCCCAGGAAGTCGAGACTGGTCAGTGCCAGGATTGCCCCTGACATCCGGAACGGCAGGAAGGTAATTACCGGAGTCATGCTATTGGGAAGAAGATGGCGGAAAATGGCGGTGGTATTCCCGACACCCAAGGCTTTGGCAGCCTGGACATAATCCAGGTTGCGGCTTTTCAGAAATTCAGCCCTGACATAGTCGGATAAACCCATCCAGCCGAAAAGCGCAAGGAGGATGAGGAGCAGCAGGGTAGAAGGCTTGAATATGGAGGCGAAAATGATCAGGATGTAGAGTTCAGGCATGGCGCCCCATACTTCGATGAACCGCTGCCCTATGAGATCGGTCTTGCCGCCGAAATATCCCTGGATAGCTCCGGCGAGTATACCCAGCAGGGTCCCTATGGCTGTCAAGGCGAGGCCGAAGAGAACGGATATCCTGAAACCATAGATCAGGCGGGCGAGAACATCACGGCCCCGGTCATCGGTTCCCAGAAGATTATCTTCGGAAGGAGGGGCAGGCAGGGGTGAATTCAGTTCGGGATTGATGGTGTCATAACTGTATGGATTCGGGGGGAAAATAGCGAAATTCCCCCCCCGGGTTAATTTTTCCTTGATATAGGGATCGAGATAGTTGGTTTCAGTCTGAAAATCCCCTCCAAAAGTAGTTTCCGGATAACTCTGGACTATTGGAAAGTACAACCGGTCCTCATAATGAATGAGCAGGGGTTTGTCATTGCTGAGCAGTTCAGCTCCCAGGCTCAGGATAAAGAGAATGGAAAAAATTTTGAGACTGAGATAGCCTCGTCTGTTTTTCCTGAACTTGCGCCAGCGTCGTTTCAGCAATAGATCACCCTTACTTCAATCCCTTTTCCTGGAGAAAAGGGGCATATTTTCGGTCGGTCTTCATGATATGGTTTACCAGCCAGTCCTTGAGAAACTCCATGAGTTCCATATCTACCTCGGCTTTGCCGGACTCAAATTTACGTTGAAAATCCATAACCTTCTGGACAAGATCGTTATGAATTTTCTTATGTTCTCCTCTCTCCGGATAGCCGTAGCGATCAAAAAACTCCTCTTCGGTTTTAAAATGTTCACCGGTGTATTCGACAAGCTCATTCAAGATCCTGCCGACCGCGTCTTTTCCCTGTTTCTCCGTGACCGCCCGATAGAGACGGTTAACCAGCTCGACCAGCTTCATGTGCTGGCGGTCGATTTTTTCTATATTCACCGCCAGGTGCGGGCCCCACTGAACCAGATCCCTGTTGGCTTCTGAATCCCGTTCCCGGGTTTTGTCACCAAGATCAAAGCGGTAGGTTTCCTGGGAAAGCTCCGCGACAATGCCTTTAAGTATCTGGACGTTCATGTCCACCTTGACCGCCCGCTCCCTGGAGCCTTCAGCAAGTTTACTCACTTCAGCAATATCCTTGGCTGTTTCTCCGGCAACCGATGAAGTCTGGAACACGGTGTCGTTAACTTCGGCAATGCCTCCGGCAGCTTCGTTAACATTGGAAGTTATTTCAGCGGTGGCGGTAGACTGTTCTTCGACGGCTGAAGCAATGGTGGAAACAATGCTGTTGACGTCATTAATGACCGTTGATATCTGCTCTATTTCATTGATGGTCTCGTCTGTAGAGCCCTGGATGGTCTCAATTTTCCTCTTAATTTCTCCGGTAGCTTCCGCGGTCTGGTTGGCAAGTTCTTTGATCTCGTTGGCCACAACGGCAAATCCCTTGCCGGCTTCTCCGGCTCTGGCTGCTTCTATGGTGGCGTTCAAGGCCAGGAGATTCGTCTTCTCCGATATATCGGTAATGACCTGGGTCACCTCGCTGATCTCCTGGGCCGCAGTCCCAAGATTGTTGACTTTTTCGGAAGAACTCTGGGCATAGCTCACGGCCTCATCAGTGACCTGGTTCGCCTTGGCAGTGTTCCCGGCTATTTCCTTAACCGCGGAAGACAACTCCTCCACTGCGGTTGCCACGGTATTGACATTATTGGCGGAATTTTCACTGGCCTGGGCCATACTGTCCATGTTGCTGCTCATTTCTTCGGCGGCGGCCGCAACCGTGGCGGCCCTTTCCGCTGATTTTTCGGCATCACCTGACATGGCCTTGGTGGAACTGAGCAGTTCCTGAGAGGTTGTTTCGAGCTGCCTGCTCTCTTCGATAATCTTGCCGATCAGCTGCTGCAGACCGGTGGCCATGTCCTGCAGGGCGGCTCTCAGACTGTTGCTGTCAGCCTTGTTGTCGGAAAATGATATGGCCAGTTTTCCTTCGGCTATCCGGCGTGCCATCCTGACCATCTCGGTGGGTTCGCCTCCCAGGAGTTTGAGAATGGATCGGGCGTTAAAAAGCAGTACGGTGAGAACCATTACCAGACCGGCCAGACAACCAATCATGAACAGATTCCGGGTCTTGGAGCTCATATCCCTGCTCGTCATATTGACCTGTTGTTTTATCCTGGCGGCGGCAGCGGAAATATCCTGGC
>JBEPXR010000039.1:0-12229 GCA_041641775.1 Desulfobia sp.
GACCTGGCGTTGCGCCGTTTCGGTTACGCTGAGGTTCTGCCCCGCTATGAGGCGGTTATCTTTGATGAAGCCCACCGTCTGGAAACCGTCGCCACCACCTACTTCGGTGTCTCGGTGAGCCTTTACCAGGTCAGGGAGCTGGCAAAGGATATCGAAAGACTCGCGGAAGCTGGTTCTCCAGGGGAAACAAGTGAAGCTGTCCTCAGGGAAGTCCGCAGTCTGGCCGGAGTAGCAGAAAGCTTGTCAGCCATGTTTCCGGCGGATAAGGGCCGTTTTCCCCTCCAGCCGCTCATAGAAAGCATCAATGATTCCGTCATCGATGATTCGGCCTCCCGGACCCGCGGCTCCAACTGGCTGGAGATAACCGGTTCCTTTGAAGACAAGGCTGCCAGGCTGGCTCTCCACCTGGAAACCCTTTCCCTGGCGGATGAGTCTTGGGCGCTTCTGCACCGCCGGAGCCAGGAAATCCTTACCAGCTTCCGCCACATTTGCGCCGCTCAGAACAGCTCCCATATCTACTGGTATGAAAGAAAGGAGAGGACCCTGTCTCTGGCCGCCTCACCGATTGAAATCGCCTCTGAACTCAGAGACTGCCTGTACAATGAGGTGCAGGCCACAATTTTCACCTCGGCCACCCTGACCGCCGGCGGCAGTTTCACCTACTTCTTCGAGCGGCTCGGCCTGGACCGGGACACCATATCCATCCAGCTCCCTTCACCGTTTGATTATGAGAACAGAACCAGGCTCTACATTCCGGAGAACAGTTTTCCGGAACCGTCGGCTCCTGGTTTTTTTGAGACCCTCTGCCGGGAAGTCCGGCAGATCCTTGAAACAAGCCGGGGCAGGGCCCTGATTTTATGCACCAGCGTTAGATCGATGCAGGGGCTCTATGACTTCCTGCAGGAAGAAATCGACTATCCACTCCTCAGGCAGGGCATGGCTCCCAAGCAGATTCTGCTTGCACGTTTCCGGGAAAACCCGAGCTCCGTACTCCTGGCCGTGGCCAGTTTCTGGGAAGGGGTTGATGTACCCGGGGAAAGCCTGAGCTGTGTCATAATCGACAAACTTCCCTTTGAAGTTCCCAGTGATCCTGTTATTATGGCCAGAATTGCCAAAATCAGGGAAGAGGGTGGGAATCCTTTCATGGAATTCCAGATTCCCAGAGCAATACTGACCCTGCGCCAGGGACTGGGACGGTTGATGAGATCCTCCAGCGATTCCGGCCTCCTGGCCGTTATGGACATCAGGCTTTTCAGCAAGCGCTACGGCTCCATTTTCCGCAAAAGTCTTACCCCCAGTCCGATAATCCGAAGCCTCGAAGAAATAGAAAATTTTGACCGCACTTTCGGTCGACAGCAGCAGGGACAATGACCAAACATCCGCCGATAAGCAGCCAGAAACTGCTCAACCGAATCCAGCCCGACATCCAGGCCATCAACCACATCCTGGAGAACGAGTGCGGCGCTAATTCTTCCCCCCTTCTGGGGGAGATACTGCACTACAGTCTTTTTAACGGTGGAAAAAGAATACGTCCCATACTCACCCTCCTCGGCGGCCGTCTCTGCGCTTTTGCCAGACTGCCGGAAAATTATGCCGCCGAAGAAGATCTGCAGCCCCCGGAAAACCTCTACCGCCTGGCCGCGGTTTTTGAAATGATCCATGCAGCCAGTCTTCTCCATGACGATATCCTGGATAATGCTGAAAACAGGAGAGGCAGAAAAACGGCAAACAGGGTCTGGGACAACAGCCACGCCATACTGGCCGGTGATCATCTCCACACAGTATCCATGTTTGTGGCCGGCTCAGTCGGTGCCGGAAAGATCTTCAGCCAGATAAGCGAAGCCCTGAGGGCTATGATCGAAGCCGAGTTCCTGCAGATGGAAGTCAGCGGCAATGTCGATCTTCCCGAAGAGACCTATTTCGCCATCCTGCGCGGCAAAACCGGCGGCCTGATCGGGGCGGCCTGTGAAACCGGGGCCCGCTTCCTGGAAGCCGATGAAAATCAGTGCGCCGCTCTGCGCACCTATGGTGACGCCCTGGGCCTTTCTTTCCAGATCATAGATGACCTCCTCGATTTCCAGGGAAACCCTGAGATCACCGGCAAGGCGCGGGGGGGAGACCTCAAGGAAGGCAGAATCACCCTGCCCCTCATTCATGCCCTCAGGCAGGCGGCGGACCGGGAAAGAAAGGAGATTGTCTACCTTCTTCAGACAGGTCCGGAGGAAAGGGATAACGGCTTTGACCAGGTGTATCGTTTTATAGACGAGAACGGCGGGTTCGCCTACGCCAGGCTGGGGGCGGAGACGCTCATTGAAGCTGGCTGTTCCGCCCTGGATATTTTCCCGGACTGCCAGGCCAGGCAGACCCTGCATGACCTGGGCGGCTATGTCCTGAGCCGTGAGAAATAAAGGCGGGCGCAAGCCTGTATTCCGGCTGACAACAGGTACAGCAGTAACATTATGACGGCAAAAAAGAGCAGTAAAAAACAGAAAAAGAGCAGGCTCAGATGGATCTGGCCCCTTGTCATTGCCTGCTTCTTCCTGATAACCGTGGCCGCGGCCGGCTACTTTCTCCTTTTCGCCCCGGGACCATCATCCTCCCCGGAAACAGGGTCCTGGGAAAAGCCCCTCTCTCCCGCCACAAAAAGCAGGAAGGCACATCCCGGCAGGATAGAACCCGGCAACACCAAGCAGAAAGTACCCGCGCAGTCGGCTGCCGCCTCTCCCGAAAAGACCGATACCGCCTTGAAGGAGATAGACGGTGTCTGCGACGGCCGGGGGCTCCTGGCCATTATCATTGACGATATGGGAGAACAGCGCAGAATCGGCCAGTCCCTCCTTGACCTCGACCTCCCCCTCTCTTTCGCTTTTCTGCCCTTTGCCAGCCATACCGGGCAGCTGGTCCAATCCGCCCGACAGCGCGGCAGGGACATCCTCCTGCATCTGCCCATGGAACCCGAAGACCCCCAGTGGGATCCCGGCCGGGGCGCCCTGTACACAAGCATGTCTCCCCGGATGATCGAAAAGACCATCGCCGCAGACCTGGCCATGGTTCCCGGAGCCATAGGGGTGAACAACCACATGGGTTCCCGTTATTCTGCGGACCGTCTGGCCATGCAGTCCTGCCTCGCCTACCTGGGCAGGAAGGATCTCTTCTTCATTGACAGCCTTACCACCAGCAATTCGGTAGCCTGGTCGACTGCCCGTGATTCGGGTCTGAAAACAGCCAGGAGGGATATTTTTCTGGACAACAGCAAGGACGTGGAAGCGATAAAAAAGAACATCAGGGACCTGGTGGAAATTGCCTGCCGGTACGGTCAAAGCATCGGCATAGGCCATCCCTACCAGGAGACCCTCGAAGCCCTCCGCCAGTCCCGGGATATCCTGGGTGAGAGGGTGCAGGTCGTGGCGATTCATGAGCTGGTCGAGTAGGGCGCCTGTCATAACCCTGACCACCGATTTCGGTCTCAACGACGAATATGTCGGGGTCATGAAGGGAGTCATCCTCACCAGGTGCCCGGAGGTCGTTCCCATCGATCTGACCCACAGCATCAGAGCCCAGGATGTTCGGAGCGCGGCCTACATCATAGACGCTTCCCATCGCTACTTCCCCGCAGGCACCATTCACGTCATTGTCGTGGACCCTGGTGTCGGCAGCGGACGCCGGATCATTGCCCTCCAGTCCCGGGAACAGATTTTTCTGGCCCCGGATAACGGGGTGCTCACCCTGCTTTTCTCCAGGGCTGAAAAAATCTTTGCGGTAACCTCGGAAGACCTCTTCCTCCCCGGACGAAGCATGACCTTCCATGGCCGCGACATCTTCGCTCCGGCTGCGGCCCATCTGGCCTGCGGACTCTCTGCCGACAAACTCGGGCCGCCGCTCAAGGTCACTGATCTCCACCACCTGTCCCTGCCTGGCATTCAGCGATTTCCCGACCATCTTGAAGGCTCGGTGGTCTACATAGATCATTTCGGCAACCTGGTGACCAATCTCGACCTGGAGACAGTGCGGGCATTCTATGGAAACGACCTGACTTCTGTCCGGGTGCGGGTAAAAGACCTGCTCATCAATTCAATAAGCCGGTCCTACACTACAGAGGGAAATTCCGGCCCCATTGCTCTTTTCAACAGCAGGGGCTGCCTGGAAATCGCCGTTCCCATGGGCAATGCCTCCCTGGACCTGAGAATCTCCACGGACGAACGGGTTTATCTCGTCAGGCAAGCATGAACGTTCTTGACAGCCAGGGCGGGGGTGCTTACCTGTTAGAAATACCCCTGAACTGCGACAGCCCTTACGGCTCAACAAGGAAATACCACCATGATTATCACAGACTGGATTCACACGGCTGCCGGGTCTCTCATTCTCTTGAGCCTGGCTCTGGGCGTGGAAGTGAGCCCCGTATTTGTCAGCAAGTACTGGCTGCTTCTCACCGCCTTTGTCGGGGCAAATCTCTTCCAGTTCGGCCTGAGCAAATTCTGTCCGCTGGGAATTATCCTGAAAAAACTGGGCGTACCGGAAACCAGGACCTGAAACCGGTTTATTCTTCCGGCCGCCCGGAGACAGGCTGCAGACGCTCAGCCGCAGCGGGGAAAAGGGAGAGATCGGTATGGGGCAGGAACATGGAGGCGACATACTGGTCTTTGAATCCTGCGACCTCAGAGAGTTCAAAGTTGGTAATCCGGCGGACGACTTCAACAACGTGACGGCGGATGTGGTTGCTCACCCCGCTCATCCAGCAGCCCATCAGCGAACCGTTCCCGACATACAGCACCTTTTCCGGCTCCACCTCAGGCAGCAGCCCCACGGTCATGGCACTGTCAAGGTCCAGGAAACTGCCGAAGGTCCCGGCCAGGATGACCTGCTCCAGATCGTTGACCGTCAGGCCCACCTCCTCGAGCAGGGTCTTCACTCCGGCAAAGATGGCGGCCTTGGCCCGCAGAAAATTCTCGATATCCACTTCCGTCAGGAAGATGTCGGAACCCGTCCCTGACTCGGAATCCCAGACCAGGACATATTCATAGCCGTCCCGCCCCTCTCTGAACCTGGGACACCCCAGGCTGCGGTCAAATTTTCCCCGGTGATCGACAACCCCGGATTCAAAGAGGGCGGCCACGATTATCAGCAAGCCTGAACCGCAGATTCCCAGCGGCGGTTTGTTGCCGATGGTGATGATCATCGGTTCGCAGGTGACGGGATGAATGGAAAAATCGCGGATGGCGCCCACCGCCGCCCGCATCCCATGGCTTATGCCGCCGCCCTCGAAAGCGGGGCCCGCTGAACAGGCCGAGCAGACCAGCCACTCCCGGTTGCCGATAACAATCTCGCCATTGGTCCCTATGTCTATGAAAAGGCTGAGCTTATCAGTGAGATACATGCCCGAACCCATGACCCCGGCTACGATATCCCCGCCCACATAGCTGGAAATGGCAGGATAGAGCATGACCACGGCGTGGTCGGGCATATCCAGCTTGAGATCCCGGGCCCTGATGGGCGGGAAAAAGGTATTGACCGGCACGTAAGGGGATCTTCTGATGTTGTGGGGCTCCAGTTCGAGGAGCAGGTGGGTCATGATGGTGTTGCCGGCCAGAGTGAGGGAGGTCAGTTCATCCGGCTCCGCATCGCTTTTTCGCAGCAGGTCATCGATGACCTTGTTGATGGAGGAAACAGCCAGCTCCTGCATCAATTCAAGTCCCTTGGGTTTTTCAGCCTGAATGATCCGGGAGATGACATCTTCCCCGTAACTGATCTGCTGGTTGTATTCCGCCGACCTGGACAGGACTTTTCCAGTATAGAGATCCAGCAGGACGCCGTAGACCGTGGTCGTCCCCAGATCGACCGCCAGGGCAAAATTTCTTTGCAGCCAGTTGCCGGCCTGAATGTTGAGGACATAGTTCTTGCCGCCTTCCCGGATGGTTTTGGCTATGGTTACCGTGACCTTGAAAGCGCCTTCCCTGAGGACCCGGCGGATCTTGCGCATCACCGGAAGACTGATAACCACCCGGTGAACATCGTAATGCTCCCTGAGATGGCGGACTATCCTTGCTCCATCTGAAATGTTGTCAGCGGCAGCCGGGGGTTCCAGCTCCAGGTAGAACTTTTCCACTGGCGGCCAGTAAAGCCCGGCCTCTCTGACATCTTCAATGTCGTAGTAGTGGATGGCCGCCCGGTTTCTCACCGGGATCTCACTGGTCAGTCCCCCTTTGCGGACCATGGACTCTTCCGGAATCCTGACCGTTACGTCGCCGGACAGCAAAGCGGTGCAGGCCTGGCGCACGCCGCCGGTGGCAACTTCTTCCAGACCCTGGGGAAGGCCGCCGCTGACCTCGCCTTCTTCGACGACAACCCTGCATTTGCCGCAGACTCCGCTGCCCCCGCAGGAAGCGTTGATGTGTATCCCGGCCTGGCGGGCTGCAAAAATCAGGGACTCCCCTTCCTCTACCTCCAGCCGGCGCCCGGAAGGCAGGAAGGTGACCGTGAACTCAGCCGTCTTTTCAGCCATTACCTGATGCCCTTGCCTTCAGAACGGACTCCAGTTTTACGCCGATGGGCTTGAACGCATCGACGGCTTCCCGGTAACCGGCGCACCGGGGCAGACGCCCCAGGACAGGAGCTCCGGTCAACTCTCCGATCGTTTTCATATTGTCGTTCACCAGGAGATCGTCCGCCTCATAGTGGAGATCATCAGAAAGTATTATGCCGAGCAGGGGCAACTCTCTCTTTTTCAGGGCTTCGACTGACAGAAGGGTATGGTTGAGAGTACCCAGTCCACTCCGGGCCACCAGGAGAACCGGCAGTCCGAAAGCCGCCACCAGGTCAACCAGGAGCAGATCGCGCCTCAAGGGAACGCACAGCCCCCCCACTCCCTCTACCAGGAGAACATCGTGATCACTGCCGGCCTGGCTGAGACTGGTTTTTATCACCTCGGGATCGATCGATCTCCCCTCATTTTCAGCGGCCAGGTGCGGTGAAGCCGCCAGGCTGAAACGGTAGGGAGCCATGGTGTTCACTGCCGTGGTGCCCTCGCTCAGATCGTTGTTTCTGAGACAGTAAAGCAGGTCGTCCGGATTCCGGCTGCCGGTGCTCACCCATTTCTGGCAGCCGGCCTTCAAGCCCTTTTCCAGGAAAAATCCCAGAAGCAGTGAGCAGACCAGGGTTTTCCCGACCGAAGTGTCCGTTCCACCGATAAAAAACGCGTCTCCCCCTCTCTCCCCGGCCGTCAACACTGCTCGTCATCCCGCGTTTTTCTGTTCTTGTTATAGAAGTGCATGGTAATCAGAATTCCCAGGGCGACCCCGATCAGCAGGGTAATCAGCAGCAGCACGGCCCTGGGCATGGTCAGGGTTATGAAGAGAAATTTGGTCTGGACCGGGGTCGTGTTCTGGAGAACCACGACTATAGCCACTACCACCAGGACCAGCCCGGCTATCAGCTTCACCTTTGCCTTCTTTACCGGTTCTACCTGCTTTCTGTTTTCCATTGCCTTACAGATCCTTGTAATGTTTTTTGACACACTCCGGGCAGATCCCGTGGCTGAAATCCACCTCGGCATGCTCGGAAATATAAACCTCCACCTGGCTCCAATATCCCTCGTCGTCCCGTATTTTTTTGCAGAACGAACAGATCGGCAGAATTCCCCTGAGAACCTTCAATTCATTGAGAGCCGTCTGCAGCTCGGCAATCAGCGTCACTCTTTCATTTTCCGCCTTTCTACGTTCGGCTATCTCCTCGGTCAGCATCCGGTTTACTTCCTGCAGACGTTCCTGCTTCCGGTTCAGTTCAAGAAACAGCAGATCGTGGGGTTTTCGCAGTCCGGTTTCTATAATAGCCTTGTAGAGAAAGTAAAAAGAGAGGATCTTGAGCAGGTGGCCGATCAGATTGGCCATGCCGTGTACACTCAGGTAGGCGGTAAAACTGAGCTCGGCGGCGACCGTGAGAACGATGGAGAGGATAACCAGCAGGTAGACCCTTTGTTCAAACTGGCTTCTCCTGCGCCAGATCCCGATCCCGGCCAGGACCAAAAATCCCGAAATAAGGTATTCACTGAAAACCTTGAAGAGAGTAAGACCCGATCCCGGGAGATAACAGTCGGGAAAGATGTCCCAGAAAAAGATGGAGGAAAGTACGAGAGCCGCAACGAGAAGAAGAGAAACAAAGCAGAGACCCTGGTTGAGGCTGCGCCCCAGAAATACCGGAGCGAACAGCAGACTGAGGCTCTCAAAGTACCGGGCGGCAATCCATAACTGGGTGGGCAGGTTGGCACCGTGACCCGGGAAAACTCCCATCCCCTCATAGGCCAGAATGTGCAGACCGTCTATGATGCCGATGAAAAGATAGGCGATCCCGAGGAAAAAGAGATAGTTGTTATCCAGATCCTCCCTGGTGTTCCAGACCAGGACAAACATCCCCGCCGCAATGACTATGCTGAAAATCTCAGCCGCAGAATGAAAAAGCAGATAGTTATAGCGGGAGACGACAATCAAGCCGACAAAAATCAGAGTCCAGGCTGAAACCGCCAGAACGAGCCAGGCGCTTCCGGTATCCCTGATATATTTTTCTGCGGCTGCCGGGGAAAGAACCATAACTATACACTCTCGTTCATCATCACCCTAGACGTGCTTTTGGGCAATCTTTTCCAGCATCATGACAAAACCCACGGCAAGGGCATATACCGAGTCGATGTTGAGCTGCCTGTCCGCGGTGGCGTCAAAGAAGAGGTTCAGCACCGATCCCAGATCCTCTTCCGGCTTCCAGTAGCAGATCAGGACAGGCAGTTTGGGCAGAGGATGGAGGATGAGGGCTATATCCGAGGAGAATTCCTCATCCGCCCGCCTGGCGCTGAAAAGAGTCACCAGGTCTTCAAAGAGATCGGTGTGCCGGTCGGCAAGTTGGGTCAAGGGGATCTCCCCCCGCTGCCGGAAGAGCGAATTCATGGCAGCGCCTCCCTGCAGCTCCCGGAAGGAAACCCACTCTCCGGCAACGTCGTCTCCCCGGCTCTGCAGGATATAGCTGAGCAGAGGAATGGTCAGGCCGGCATGGGTATGGCACTCGGAGGTCACATTCCCCCGCCCGTCCACCAGAAAATCCTTGCCCAGGCTTTTCAGGATTAGCCTGTCATTCACCATTCTACCACCGAGTTCCGGAGCCCGGGAGGACAAATCGAGGCCGGACACCTCTTTTTTCAGAGATGCCAGCACTTCCTCACGCTTCCAGTCAGTCGGCGCCCGGGTATCGATCCGTTCGACCAGCTCCTCACTTGCAGAGCTATCCAGTTCAGGGCATTCCGCAAGCTGCCTTTCCCCCTTGATGACTGCGGCGGCAAAGGCCAGGCAGGAGGGGAAAAAACATTTCCGGCAGTTGGTCTGGGGCAGTATTTTATAAAGTTCCAGGGGACTGGTTATTTTCGTCATTACCGCTTCACAAACATATTCGTTGTTTGACTGACCGGCGAAGATCTTCGAAACTCACCGGCCACGCTTCTTTTTTCATATCTGCAGATAAGGATAATCCAGGAGCAGAGAATGTAAAGCATATTTCGGGATACGCCGGGCGGCCCGCCTTGGTCTGCCGGATCGAAGTCATCTTTAAACTGGCATATTTGCCGGCCTGGTATTATTGTGAAGATAAGTGTACAGAAAAGTTGAGCAAATGACCACTTTCTTCCATTTCTATCCTTGCAGAGCAGCCAGGTTGTGTTATGGTTGGACAATGCAAGGCCTCCAGGAGAACGACAAATGACCGAGCCCAAAAAACACTTCGCAACCAGGGTCATCCACGAATGCCTCCACCCTGACCTCTGGCAGGGTTCAACCCTGCCCCCCATTCACCAGTGCGCCGCCCACCGGCACGAGACAGCGGAAAATCTGAGCGACACCTTCGGCGGCAAGACCCGCGATCACATCTACATGAGACTCACCAATCCCACCAACAGGACGCTGGAAGAAAAACTGGCCTCCCTGGAAGGGGGGAAAGGCGCTGTGGCAACCTCCTCGGGCATGGCCGCGATCACCAACGCCTGCCTGGCCCTTCTTCGGGCCGGAGATGAATTTGTCACCGGCAACTCCCTGTTCATGTCGACCTTCGTTCTCTTCAACTCCATCTTCCGGAAGTACGGCATCACTCCCCGGTTCGTGGAGTCAACCGACCTGGACGCCATCAAGGACGCTATTAATGAGAAGACCAGGTTTGTTTACTTGGAGACCATCGGCAATCCCAAGATGGATGTCCCCGACCTGGCTGCCGCCGCGGAAATCGCCCATGACCACGGACTGCCTCTGCTTGTGGACAATACCCTGGCCACTCCCTGGCTCTGCAGGCCTCTTGAGTTTGGAGCCGATGTGGTGATTCACTCCACCACGAAATATCTTGCAGGGCACGGAGACGCCTCCGGCGGCATAGTCATTGATGGCGGCAATTTCAACTGGGACACCGAAAAATTCACCGACTTCAAGCCCTTTATCGACCGCAAAGGCCCGCTGGCCTACCTCGACAAGGTCTGGAGGGAGTTTCACATCAACTTCGGCACCACTATGGCTCCCCTCCATGCTTATCTGACCATGATCGGCCTGGATACTCTGGCAATCCGCCTGGAAAGACACCAGGAAAACGCCATGATGGTGGCCGAATTCCTCAGAGAGCGGTCGGAGGTGCGATGGGTGCATTATCCGGGACTCGCGGAAAGCCCTTCCTGGGAGACCGCAGACAGGCAGTTCGACGGCAGGGGGTTTGGCGGAGTTCTCACCTTCGGCCTGGCGGACAAAGCATCATGTTTCACCTTCATCGACAGTCTGGAAATGATCTTCCACCTGGCTAACCTGGGCGACTGCAAGACCCTGGTCATCCACCCGGCTTCCTCCCAGTACCTCTCCTTTGCCGAAGAGACCAGGCAGGAACTGTCCATAACCGATGACCTTGTCCGCCTCTCCGTGGGCATCGAATCGGTGGACGATATCACTGCGGACCTTGACCGGGCTCTCAAAGCTGTATGAATCCTCGCGCCTCTGCGACTGAAAGCCTGAACCCGGACATTTCAAACAGCTGAACATGAGCGAATACATTGAACATGACAGCAGCGGTCAGTCAATCGGCCTGGTGGAGAAACAATTTTTCCGCTTCGCTGAGCCGCCCGAGGAAATGGTCCTGGAGAGCGGTGCCCACCTGGGGCCCATAACCGTGGCCTACGAGACTTACGGTGAGTTGAACGAAGCAAAAAACAACGCCGTCCTGGTCACCCACGCCCTGTCCGGAGATTCCCATGCCGCCGGATACTACTCCGAGGACGACCTGAAGCCGGGGTGGTGGGATTTCATGATCGGCCCGGACAAGGGAATCGACACCAACAAGTACTTTGTCATCTGCAGCAATATCCTGGGGAGCTGCCGGGGCACGACCGGCCCGGCTTCGACCTGCCCGGAAAGCGGCAAACCCTTCAGTCTCGACTTTCCCATCGTCACCATCGGCGACATGGTACGGGTGCAGAAGGCCCTGCTGGACCACCTGGGGGTCAGGAAAATCCTGACCATAGTCGGCGGCTCCATCGGCGGCATGCAGGTCCTGGAATGGTGCCTGCGCTATCCCGAAATGGTGGTCTCCGCCATCCCCCTGGCCACCACGACCCGGCACTCCGCCCTGGCCATAGCCTTCAACGAGGTGGGCAGGCAGGCGATCATGGCCGACCCCAACTGGAACAAAGGGGATTATTATGCCGGACCCGCCCCTGATATGGGACTGGCCGTGGCAAGGATGATCGGCCACGTCACCTATCTTTCCGACGAGGCCCTGCGCCAGAAATTCGGGCGGAGGCTCCAGGACAAGCGGGATTTCTCCTTTGATTTTGATATCGAATTCCAGGTGGAGAGCTATCTGCGCTACCAGGGCTCTAAATTCGTCAGCCGCTTTGACGCCAACTCCTTTCTCTACATCACCAAGGCGGCAGACTACTTCGACATCCCACTGCAGTACGGAGGAGACTCCGAGGTGAAAGCCTTTTCCCGGGCCAAAGCCAAGTTTCTGGTCATTTCCTTCACCTCGGACTGGCTCTATCCCACCTACCAGTCACGGTCCATGGTCAAGGCCATGAAGAAAAACGGCCTTGACGTCAGTTTTCTGGAAATCAAGGCGGACTGCGGCCACGACGCCTTTCTTATCCCCAATGACAGATTGACCAACCTCATACGGGGTTTTCTCGACCAGGCAGCCCATGAAAACGCTGATTAAGGACCTTCGATATGAT
>JBEPXR010000040.1:0-12195 GCA_041641775.1 Desulfobia sp.
CTACACCGAGGAAATCTGCCGGATGACCTCTGAAAATATTTCCTCCATGCTTCAGGATGTCCGCCGGGGGAAACCAACTGAAATTTCAGCTATTAACGGCGCCCTGGTTGAAGAGGCCAGGCACCTTGGATTAGACGTCCCGGTTAATCGTATGATTATAGCGAAAGTAAAAGAGATTCTGCAATGGAGGATTCATGGATAAGGATTTTCTGGCCGGTGTTGAGCTGTTTAAAGGTCTGCCGGATAACCAACTGGAGAACATACTCGCGATAAGCAGCACCAGAAGCTATCAGCGGGAAGAACTTATCTTCAGCCAGGAAGACGAGGCCACGGGCTTTTTCATTGTAATCTCCGGCCGGATCAAAGTTTTCAAGCTTTCCTTCGGAGGCAAGGAACAGATTCTCCATCTATTTAATCCCGGAGAACCTTTCGGGGAAGTGCCTGTTTTCTCCGGCGGGACTTTCCCCGCCTATGCCCAGGCCCTGGAACCCAGTGAGCTTCTTTTTCTTCCGCGGGACAGCTTGCGGAAACTCTTTACCGACGATCCTTCTCTGGCCATGAATATGCTGGCCGTTCTTTCCCATCGTCTCCGCCGTTTTGCCGCCCTGATAGAGGATCTTTCTCTCAAGGAACTGCCAGCGCGGCTGGCCACCTATCTGGTTCAGCTTCAGGATGCCGCCGGCGGTGCGGAAACTGTCTCCCTTTCGGTTTCCAAGGGCAACCTCGCCCGTATCCTCGGAGCTTCCCCCGAGACCTTATCCCGCATTCTCAGGAAGATGACGGAGGCTGGAATCATAGAGGTGAACAAACAGAAGATCACTATTCTGAACAGCGGAGTGCTGGAGGATCTGGCCGAAGGATATGAAGAATTGTAATTTTTTTCTAACGGCTATAAGCCACTGACAACCAAAAGCATACAGGTATTTGCATGAGTGACGAACCGAACAAGATCATTTACTCCATGGTTGGAGTGTCCAAATATTATCAACAGAAGCCGGTTCTTGAGGATATAAGTCTCTCCTATTATTACGGAGCCAAGATCGGGGTGCTGGGACTGAACGGCGCGGGCAAAAGTTCTCTTCTGAGGATTATGGCCGGCCGGGATACCGAATTTGAAGGAAGTACTTCGATTTCCCCCGGGATTTCCGTGGGCTTGCTGGAGCAGGAGCCGGAGCTTGACGACGGTAAAACCGTGAGGGAAGTAGTGGAGGAAGGGGTGCAGGAAACCATGGACCTGCTGAATGAATTCAATGAGATTAATGCCGGATTTGCCGAACCCATGAGTGATGAGGAAATGGACAATCTGATAGCCCGCCAGGCCGAGGTTCAGGAAAAACTGGATGCCCGCGGGGCCTGGGATATCGACTCCCGGCTGGAGATGGCCATGGATGCCCTGCGTTGTCCCCCCGGAGAAACGCCCATTCGAGTGCTGTCCGGCGGCGAGAGGCGCCGGGTGGCTCTTTGTCGTCTGCTCCTGCGCCAGCCCGGCATACTCCTGCTGGATGAACCTACCAATCACCTGGATGCCGAAACAGTGGGGTGGCTTGAGCAGCATCTGCAGCGCTATGAAGGGACGGTAATTGCCGTGACCCACGATCGGTATTTCCTGGATAATGTCGCAGGCTGGATACTGGAGCTGGACCGGGGGCGCGGTATTCCTTGGAAAGGTAATTATTCTTCCTGGCTTGAGCAGAAACAGAAAAGGCTGGCCCGGGAGGAGAAACGGGAAAGTGAGCGGCAGAAGACGCTTAAGCGGGAGCTGGAATGGATTAACATGTCTCCCAAGGGCAGACAGGCTAAATCCAAGGCCAGAATCAAGGAATATGAGAAGCTCTTGAGTTGGGAGGGGGAAAAGCAGGCGGATGAATTGCAGATTTATATTCCCCCCGGTCCCCGGTTAGGGAATGTGGTTATAAAGGCCAAAGACGTTGTCAAGAGTTTTGACGACAGGATCCTGGTCGAGAATATGACGTTTTCCCTGCCCCCTGGAGGACTGGTAGGCGTGATCGGGCCCAACGGCGCCGGGAAGACCACTCTCTTTAAAATGATTACCGGGGAGGAAGAGCCTGACTCGGGGACCATCACAGTGGGAGAGACCGTCAAGCTGGCTTATGTTGAGCAGTCCCGAGAAAGTCTCGATCCGGAAAAAACTATCTGGGAGGCTATTTCAGGGGGCCGGGATACCATCGAACTGGGTAGAAAAGAGATGAATTCAAGGGCTTATGTGGGCAGGTTTAATTTCTCCGGTGCCGAGCAGCAGAAGAAGGTCGGCCTCCTCTCCGGAGGCCAGCGGAATCGGGTGCATCTTGCCCGGATCCTGAAAACGGGAGCCAATGTTATCCTGCTTGATGAGCCAAGTAATGACCTTGATGTCAATACCTTGCGGGCTCTGGAAGAGGCCTTGGTGAACTTTGCCGGCTGCGCTGTGGTCATCAGCCACGACCGCTGGTTCCTTGACCGCATAGCCACGCACATCCTCGCCTTTGAAGGTAACAGCCAGATCAGTTTTTTTGAAGGCAATTACTCCGAATATGAAGAGGACAAGAAAAAAAGACTTGGAGAAGAAGCCCGTCAGCCCCACAGGATCAAGTACCGACATTTGACCAGGTAGCTGCTGATCAGCCGTATTCCCCATTTGAACAAAATCCCCCTCTGTTTCATATAGAGGGGGATTTTGTTTTATCAGGGGCTTTACCGCTGAAAAGATATTGTTCTATAATTTACCTATCGCAGATGAACCGGGGTCTGAAAAGGAGGCTGGCAATGAAAGTTCGTTTAGACGATATCGAAGTTTACTTTGAAGATCGCGGGAAAGGAGAGCCGCTCCTTTTTCTGCACGGTTTCCCTTTTGACCACCAGATGTGGTCCTCCCAGCTCGGTGCCCTTGCCGGGAAGTGCCGGGTGATTGCCCCAGACCTCCGCGGCTTTGGCGATTCCAGCCGTCCGGAAGGTGTATATACCATGACCCGGTTTGCCGATGACCTCAGAAAATTGCTTGATCAGCTGGAAATCAAAAAAGTTACCATGATAGGACTTTCCATGGGTGGATATATCGCTTTGGCCTTTGCCGAACGTTGCCAAGGACGGCTCAAGAGACTCGTCCTTTCCAATACCCGTTCCGCTGCTGATGCGGAATCCGCCAGGAAGAACCGCTACCATGCTGTTGAACGGATAAAGGAGGAGGGAGTCGGCTTCCTTATCCGGGACATGCCGGAGAAGGTGTTATGCCCCCTCACACTGAAATCGAGACCCGAGCTGGTTGAAGTGGTTCGCCATGCCATTGAACGTCAGCCTTCGGTCGGGATAATCGGAGCGCTTCAAGGGATGGCTCAGCGTAAAGACCGAACTTCCCTCCTCAAGGAAATCACTGTCCCAACCTTGGTTATCGCCGGCCGTGAAGATTCACTCATCCCTGTGGATGAGGCGGAGCAGATGATCCGGGAACTCCCCAGGGGCCATTTGGAGGTAATAGCAGCCGCCGGACATCTGGCCAACCTGGAACAGCCGCGGATCTACAATGAACTTCTCACCGGATTTCTCAGATCCGGTTGACCGAGCTTCCTGTTGACGGTTGTTCTCCGTTATGTTTTTAAGACTTTTTCTTCAAGCTGCTGATTGACCCTTGGTCCCTTATTTAATAGACTGAGTTTGAAGGGGGATTTTTCCCTTTAAATCGGGTGGTTAAAGAGAATTATTATTAATTTCCCTCAACCGGAAAGGGGTATGCCATGGAAAGAGAACGCGGAAGACGGTTGCTTGTGATTTCCATTTTGCTCGGTGTGGTAAGTATCTGGATGTTCGCTACAGCCGACAGCCAGGCAAGGTCTCCCGATTATCCAGAGGCCGGGTATATTGCCACGGCAGAATGGTTGATGAATCACGCCGAAGACCCGGGGATCCTGATTGTCGATGTCCGGAAAATCGACGAAAAAAAGGTGAAAGAAGGTAAGGCCGTATTTATTCCGGGTGCCGTTAATCTGCCGTGGAAGAAGTTCCGCTATCATGCCGCGGTCCGGGGAATCGCCGATGTTTTCGTCGGTATAGAGCGGGCCATTGAACTCCTCGGCCAGTATGGGGTGTCCCGCACGGATACAGTGGTTCTATACGACTCGGTGGAGGAGGACGGTAGTGCAACCGCTTCCTATCTTTTCTGGGTTCTGGATATGCTGGGGCATGAAAAAATAAAGATCCTCGATGGCGGAATCGATGCCTGGGTGCAGGCCGGCGGTAAGACTGTGAGCGAGCCCCGCAAGATAAAGGCCATAGAGTATCAGGCCCCTTCCAAGACCGTCAATCTCCGTTCGTTCAAAGACGGTGACTTTATCGCCAAACGGCTGGGTGATCCCCATTACCAGTTGATCGATGTCCGTTCGGAAGAGGAATACCTGGGCCAGAAGCCCAACACAGGTCTTGATGGCAGTGTCTTGAAACTAGGCCATATCCCAACGGCCGTTAACATCGATTACCGACTGAACTGGGTAAATACAGAGACCAAGAAGTTTCTTTCCTATCCTGCGTTTCTCAATCTGTATAAGGGACTTGATCCCGAAAAGGCAGTGGTTGTTTACTGCCATTCCGGTAGAAGAAGTTCCTTTACCTACTTCATTCTCCGTGTTATGGGCTTTTCCGATGTGATTCTCTACGATAAATCCTGGAACGAGTGGGGCAGCCACTCTTTTTATTATCCAGTGGAACAGCGGGCCAGCAAGCTGAGCGGCAAGGAGCTGCCCACTGTTTCAGGGGGGCAGGAAATGCAGAAGAGTGTCAAGGTGGAGAAGGGTAAGGGCCAGAGGGACCTGGAGCCCATGAAGGGCGGCTACATTTCATGCGGAGGCTGAAAGAATGAGTGAAAAAAAAGATTGCAGACAGGCCTACTGGCAGACTCTGCCGGCAGCTCTCGCCCTGGCAGGAGTTATTGTCTTTATCTTCGCGACCTATGGGCCTCCAGCCAGTTCCAGTGGATTTGTTTCCACGGTGGAAGGTGTGATTGCTCCTTTTCTTCCCGGTTATGTCAACGGTAATGCCCATTACCAGATGATACCCGGCCCCGGTTCCTGGCTTATGAGTTTTGTGGTTGGTATGGCGATAGGCGGCCTTATCGCTGGCCGCACTTGGGGGCACAAGGTTCGCGACATTCCCCTGATCTGGGAGCAGAGATTCGGCCCTTCCAGGATTAAGCGGTATGCTGCGACCTTCGTGGGAGGTTTTATGATCCTCTTCGCTTCCCGCCTGGCAGGAGGCTGCACCTTGGGGCTTTTTATTTCAGGGACCACTCAGCTGGCCGTAAGCGGCATCTACTTTGGCGTGATAATTTTTGCCGCAGCCATGCTGACCGCAAGGCTCATGTACGGTAAACCAAAGAGGGAGGAATGATCATGACCAATGTCCTGCTTGGACTCTTCTCAGGAATATTCTTTGGATTCATCATTCAACGAATCGGGGCCACCAACGCCCATGAAATGGCCCGGGGTCATCTTATGATCGATGCCCGCATTCCCAGGTTCATGCTCCTGGTGGTTGCTGTTTCCGCGGTTGGCCTCTTCGGTCTGCAGGCGGCCGGAGTGGGGAGGACGGTCATCCTACCCACCAGTCTGGTGGCCACGGGGCTGGCTGCGGTTATCTTTGGAATCGGCTGGGGAATAGCCGGTTACTGTCCAGGGACTACCTGGGCGGCAGCAGGAGAGGGGAGGATGGATGCGATTTTCGCGTTTCTGGGTGGTATTGTCGGTACCGCTGTTTTTGCTCATTTCCATGAGTTGCTGGTGCCCATTCTATACGATCCCACCAATATAGGACAGCTCACCATTGGAAATCTGCTGGGCAGCAGGGAAATAGCCTTGATCCTGGTGGTGGCGGTACTGATAGCAGGAAGCATGGTGATAAAAAGATTATGGGGAAAGGAAGACTATGAGGCGAGTGATCAGGTTTAGCCTGGTATTTTTCGGTCTGCTTTATTTTGCCGCCGCCTGCTCGGAATCCCCGCCTGAACAGGTACCCCTCAAGATTCCCCGGGGATTCGTGCCGATGCTGGAGTTTGTCCAGGAAGACCGACTCCTGTATTTTGGTCCTTTTCAGGGGTATTACTTCCGGCGGACCGAGCCGGATGATCCATCCCGCCTGCAGTTTGTCTGTTTCAACGAGCAGAGTTTTTATACCGGTGATTTACCGGCAAATACCAAGCTCTTTGAGGGAGAGGCCGTTCTTGCCTCTTTGGCTGAGCAGCCGGTTACCAAGCCCGGGAGCGGCGGCCGGATCCGGCCCGTTTTTTTCGATTCCGCTCCGGAAATCTGGCTGCAAAGCCGGCCGGCACCCCGGGAGGAATTTCTCCATTTCCACTCCTGCTACAATGCCCGGGGAGCGGTTTATACCGGTTACTGGCTGCGTCACAGGGCGGTGGCCGAATTCACTTACGACATGAATGGCCGTCTCTCATCCCAGAGTGTACTGCACCATCGGGTCGTTCCGGGAGTTGACAGGAAGATGGCCCGAGTCTTTGAGTTTGACCAGGGACCGGGAAATCCCGGGCCTGAATTCTGAGCCTTTCCCATAAGGTAAGCCCTTCAGGCAAAGACGACTCGGTCACGTCCTTCGTCTTTGGCCCGGTACATGGCAGCATCAACTTTGGCCAGCATTTCGCTGACACTGCCGCAACCGCTGGAATCAGCAACGCCAATGCTGATGGTGACCGGCATGGCGCTGCCCTGCCAGAGAAAGCTTTTATTTGAGATAGACAGACGCAGGCGCTCATAGAATTCTTCACTTTCCCGGGAAGCCGGGAAAGGAGAGATTACTATGAATTCTTCTCCACCAAGTCTGCCCACCTGGTCATACTTTCTCAGGTTCATCAGGAGTCGGCCTACGATGCCGCAGAGAACCTTGTCGCCGGCCAGGTGGCCGTAGGTATCGTTGATCTTCTTGAAGTAGTCTATATCAAAGAGACCTATGGTCAGGGTGCGCTGCTCCCTTCTGGCCCGGTCCATTTCCTTTTCGAGGATATCCAGGATGGCCCCCCGGTTGAAAATGCCGGTAAGGGGGTCGCGCAGGGCCTTGTGAGCCATTGCTTCCCTTGCCTTGTGCAGTTCGGACTGCAGTTCCACGATTCTCTGGCCCACCAGGATCCTGGCCTTCAGCTCAGCGTTGTGATAGGGTTTGGCAATAAAGTCACTGGCCCCTGCTTCCAGACATTTGACCAGGTCCTCCTTGTTATCTTTCGAGGTCAGAAATATGACGTAAGGCGGATTGTCATCGTTGTTGTTTTTCTGAGTTAGACGGCAGACTTCCAGTCCGTTCATCCCGGGCATCATCCAGTCGAGAAGAACAAGTCTCGGGGCGCCCGGTTTCTGCAGGATATTCCAGGCCTCTTCGCCGTCGCAGGCGACAACCGGTTCGTATCCCCATTTTTTGGTAATTTCGGTCAGGATGTAACGGGAAGTGGCATCATCTTCGGCGATTAAAATTTTCATGAATGGGATCCGGGGGAGAGGCTTTTATCTATAGGCTTTTCAGTATTTGCGTAATTTCCTGCTTCAGCAGATCGAACTCGTTCTCCAGAGTGTTCATCAGGAAGGGAATCTGCGTGATATCGTTCTGTCTGCAGGCCTTCATAATTCCGGTAGTTGCCTCAACCATCCTGATACC
Source organism: Desulfobia sp. (assembly GCA_041641775.1). Taxonomy (GTDB): domain Bacteria; phylum Desulfobacterota; class Desulfobulbia; order Desulfobulbales; family SURF-16; genus JAWLDV01. Next base: position 7,639 of record JBEPXR010000040.1, read on the forward strand.
ACCTATGTTGGCTGCAGCTCCTTTGATCTTGTGGGTCTGGTCCAGGACCTGAACCGATCGCCCATCCTCTATTATATTTTTTAAATGGGGTATCTGTCTATCCATATCTTCCAAAAAACCGGAAAGCACCGACTTCATGAGGGAGGTATCCCCCAGAAGCCGGTCGAACAGATCCTGGTTGTTCAGGATTTGAGAGGCTTTCTGTTGCCGGCCGGCGGATAGGGGTTGAGTTCCTTCCGAAAGCGGGATGTCCTGGGAGATCCACTTTTCCATCATCTTGATAAAGTCAAGAGGAGCGAATGGTTTGGTCAGGTAATCGTCCATATCCGCTTCCAGACATTTTACCCGATCTTCTTTCATGGCATGGGCGGTCATGGCAATGACAGGCAGCCGGTGATCCGTGATCCGGGCACGGATATGCCTGGTTGCCTCATAGCCGTCCATTTCCGGCATCTGGATATCCATGAGCACCAGGTCGTAAGAGGTCTCTTCAGTCGCTCGAACCGCTTCTCTGCCATTATTGACCACATCAACCTTGAGCCCCATTTTCTCCAGGATATGCAGCACTACCTGTTGATTGGTCAAATTGTCCTCTGCCAGAAGAATACGCAGGTTCCGGTAATTTATACCTTCAAGAGAGCGGGATATGAGAAGCGGCCGGAATGACTGATCACTGCTGCTCCTTCCGAGTGAACCGGTCAGGCATTCCAGGAGCTTATTTGGTTGGATCGGCTTAATAAGTGAAGCACTCAAGCGGTCGCTGCCGAAGGAAATTTCCTCTTCCTGCCGGCTTATGGTGGTCATGTTGATTACCGGGATTCTGGAGAGCAGGGCATCATTTTTAATGATCCGGGCTAACTTCCGACAGCTTTTGCCGGAGATCGAGTTATCTACCATGATAAGGTCCAAGGGGGTGCCTTTAAACCTGGCCCGCTCCAGTATCTCCAGGGCTGTTGAGCAACTCCTGGTCGTGGTGGCATAGATCCCCCAGGCCTGGAGATATCTGGTCAGGAGACAGGCATTTGAATAATTCTCATCGATTATCAGCACGGACGACCCGCAGAGTTCCGGCGGAAGTTTTCTTTTCCATGCCTCCTGTTTCTTCTGTTTCTGCAGAGAGACGATGAACCAGAACTCCGATCCCAGCCCCGTCCTGCTGTTGACTCCTATCTCTCCGTCCATGAGTTCGACCAGCTGTCGACATATGCTGAGTCCGAGACCGGTGCCTCCGAAAGTTCTGGTTGTGGAGGTATCCGCCTGGGTAAAGCTCTCGAAGAGCACCTTGCTTTTCCCTGCCGGAATGCCGACGCCGGTATCCTTTACCGAGAAACGGAGCAGGACCCGGGCTGAAGTATTTTTCATTACAGTGATGCGCACCGCCACTTCTCCCCTGGAGGTGAATTTAATGGCGTTTTCGGTCAGATTAATCAGAACCTGGCGGAGACGGCCGGGATCTCCCTGCAGTTTCATGGGGACTTCCGGTTCAGGAGCACAGGTGAATTCAAGACCTTTTTCTTCGGCCTTCACAGCCATCAGGAGAGAAAAATCGTTTAACAGATCGATCAGGTCGAAGTTGATTGTCTCCACGTCCAGCTTGCCAGCCTCGATCTTTGCCAGGTCCAGAATATCGTTAATAAGTGCCAGGAGAATTTCACTGTTGGTTCTGATGATATCGCTGTATTTTCGCTGTTCGGGACTCAGAGAGGTGTCCAGGAGCAGGCCCGTCATACCGATAATCCCGTTTAAGGGTGTGCGGATTTCGTGGCTCATGTTGGCAAGAAATACACTCTTGGCCCGATTAGCCGTTTCCGCTTTCTCAGCCAGTCTCTTCGCCTCCTTCCTGGCCTTTTCGGCGTCCTCCGCTATACTCAAGGCATGCTGCCTGGCCTGCTCCAGGGTAGGCCTGGAAGTCTTTATCCCCTCATCAGTTTTTCCCAGTTCTGCAAAAGCGGGTTCTCGGCCCAGCGTAAGGCAGAGACCGTTAATTTCTTTTTTGAGTTCCAGAATGCGCTGTTCCCTGCCTTCCATGAGGCGGTTGACCCTTTCGGTCTCAGCCAGGGTCGTCTGGAGTTTTTTCTCCTGTTCCTTGCGGTCGCTGATGTCCGAGAACACTCCCTCAACCCCCAAGGGAATGCCGTCCCGGTCATAGTAGAAGCTGCTGCTCGGAATAACGGTTATGATGCTGCCATCTTTTCTTTTGAGCTCAACCTCATAATTGATCACTTTGCCTTTTTCTTTGAGAATTTTGAGAAAAGGTTCCCTGTCTTCAGGATTGTTGTAAATATCCCGGGCTATATTCTTGCCGATAAGCTCGTCCCGGGAGGCATAACCCAGCAGGTCAACCACTGAAGGACTGACCATGACCAGATCGCCATTCAGATCCGCACGGTAGTAGTAATCCACCATGTTGGTAATTATGGAGCGGTACTTTTCTTCGTTTTCCGTTATATCCTTCTCCCGATTCCTCCGTTTCAGGGCCCGGGCCAGAGTCGTCCGGGAGAGGTCGAGCAGGTGGATCGTCTCATGCCTATCCTTTTTCCCGAAATCCAACCCGGAAAAGGTGAGAAAACCGAGGGGGGCCTCGTTTTCCTTCAGCGGTGCTACCAGGGAGGAGAGATCCTTGCCATGCTCGCTTGAAACTTCCTGTCTTCCCTGATAGACATCAACCTTATCATCCATGAGCTGCTCCCAGAGATCAGTCTCATCCTCCCGGTGTATGACTGGTCGGCAGAAATCGGGGGCGCTGAGACCCGGGGCCCGCCATTCCACCATCCTTTCAAAAGAACTTCCTTCCGAACGGAAGTGATAGAGCGCAGCGTATTCCGCTTTCAGATATCTGCCGGCCAGGGCCAGGGCCTCCTGAAGGCCTTCATCCCAATCCTCTTCATAGACAAGGACGGAGGCCATGCGGCCGCATATCTCCAAATGGTGTGCGATGTTCATTTTTAATCAACTCAGGATAGTGTAAGTCAGGTTATTTATAGAAAAAGGTGATCGGAGGTATCCATGTCAGGCAGCTGCTCCGGCAGAATGCGCTCATTGCCTCATTCTGCCGAAGAAAAGGAGGAACAGGACCTTCAATTAAGCGGTGAGCTGGAATAGCTTATACAGGTCTTGTTATTATATCGCCTGAAGCCACCTCATGTACTACCCCTTCCCTGTCTCTGATCTTGAGCAGGCCCTGGTTGTCGATACCGAGGGAAAGGCCTTTGACCGTCTGTCCTTCAGTGGTGAGCCAGGTCAGTGTCCTGCCCTTGCAGATGTCGTAATGCCGCCATTCATCTAATACGGGATCAAATCCGTGTTTTTCGATAAGGTTGAGCAGATCATCTATATTCAACAGCACTCTGTCCAGGAGTTCACCGCGGGGCAAGGGTCGGCCGCAGACGGCCTCAACAGTGTTTATCTGCTCTGCCAGTTCGGCGGGGAACTTGCGGCCCGGTTCATTGATATTGATGCCGATGCCCAGGATGACAAGGGGAGTCGATTTTTTACCTCTCACGGTTTCGGAGAGGATGCCGGCGGTTTTTTTCCCAGCAAGCAGCAGATCGTTGGGCCACTTTAAGCCGGGATTGGCCACATATCCTTTCAGGCTCCGGCAGAGCGCCACGCCTGCAGCCAGGGTTAGCTTTGGATAATCGCGCAGGTCCAGAGCAGGGGAGAGAATGAGTGAGAAATAAAGGCCTGTACCTGGTGGTGAGAACCAGGTCCGGTTCAGTCTGCCACGTCCTTTGCTCTGGCTTTCGGCGATGAAAAGCACGTCTGGCTCACCGTCTGACAGAGCTGCTTCACGGGCCAGGTCATTGGTGGAACCTGTTTCCTGGAAATAATGAACCTGGCGGCCCCGTAAGGCGCCGTCATTAATCATTTTTTCCCATACTCTATCTTGAAGTGGATTCATAATGTTTTGAGGTGAATGGCTGTTTATCAGATTTCTTTTCCATTTTAGTCAGCTGCTGCTCCTCCTATCTCGGATGACCGGAGCCCTCGAAAAAAAGGTTTTTACTACAGGAGCAAATCGGGACAGCCGGCTTCCCCGATACTTACGCAAATAGTGTTCCAATTAGGCTAAAAGCCCCCGTTTTTGCGGGTAATCCAGTAAAGATTCATGAGATTGGGTAAAATCTTCAGTTGCTGTAAGAACTTGTGAGTGCAGGCAGACGCTGTGTTCTGCTCCTCTTCGGGCTACAGGTCCGAATCATGGATTGCCGGGGGCGCAGGAAAAGTTTCAGTTGTCATCTTTTCCTGCTTATGGCGTTTTGTCTGTTTTTTCGGACCGTTGTCTCATCGGGTTTTGAAAAAGTGGTATACCTGGGCAGTTTTTCCTGCTGGGTGTAGCACGCTTGCTGCTCTGAATCGGGCCTGGATCTATCAGAGTCATTCCGGACAGAATTTCTATGTATATAAAGAGTATTAATCCTATTGCCGGGAGGGCTGCAATATATTTATCTTTTCTTGTCCCACCCTCTCTGCTAATCTTATGTAAGTGGCTGCGATAGCATGATAAACAGTTTTTTACGAGATCCGGAACGATTCCCAACCCAATCTCTGATAGGG
>JBEPXR010000041.1:0-12173 GCA_041641775.1 Desulfobia sp.
TTTGCTGAGCAAGGCGGTAATGGTGAACCGCTTTTTCCGGATCATTGAGCTGACAATATATCACTCCGGCATTGTAGTGGGCGATGACTGATTCGGGATGGTGCGCGGCGCTTTCCAGAAAACCTGCCAGCGCTTTGTCCAGCTCGCCGTTCCGATAATGACGGATTGCATCTTCTAAATCTGATTGCATCCTTTCTTCAACTCCAATGCACCGTTAACGGTCTATACCGATCATATCTATGTGATCGATCATCTCTTCAGCCAGATTTTGGTTGTCGATCAGAACAGACATCTCATGATTGCGGGACAGGGCCGAATGGCTGAAATTGTGGCTGCCCAGAAAAGTAAAGCGTCGGTCGATAACCACCAGTTTCGTATGGCTGGTCTTCTCCATTCCGTCAAACTGCACTTTTATTCTGTTCTTCTTCAATTTCCTGGCGACCCGGCGATTTTCAAGATTCAGACTGTCATTATAATCTGACTGCTCCAGGATGAGGCGTACCATCACCCCCCTTTTCCTGGCCTTGATCAATTCGTTCATCAACCTCCTGGCATGATTTCCGGGTGAGTCGGTTATCTTGAAAAGATACATTGCCATGTCTATCGACTGTTCGGCTCCTTGAATGTGATCCGTCAATACTTCGTAATACCGGTCGTCAGGAAGCACCATCATGGCTCCGGGGGCAAGATCTATCCTGCGCCGGACCGAGAACCCCACAGGCGGGGATTCCTCGGTATGGTTGTCATTTATGGTCAGGTAAGGGCGGATCGCCTGCAGAGATGTTTCTCCGATACCCCTGATCCGCAGCAGCTCATTAATGCGGAGAAAGGGGCCGTTGTTCTTTCGGTAATCGACGATGGCCCCGGCTCTGTCACTGCCGATGAAAGGAAGCTGGCAAAGTTCTTTTCGGGTCGCAGTGTTGAGATCGAGCTGCCGGTTCAAGCATTGTCCCGAGGAGGCAGACAGCAGCAGGATCAGGGTGAGGAGGACAAGAAGCAGGGGATGGACGAAGCCGGTGGTGCGGCTCCGTCTTGTTTGAACGGGGATGGGCAGCATGATCATTGATGGAAAACGGTAAAATGGTCGGCTGGCAGCAGATCAGGCCGGCAGCCAGTCGACGCCGAGTCTGGTTATGCAGTTGAGGCCGCCGGGTAGGACCATCGTTTTCCTGAGGCCCACTCCGGCCAGGAAGTTCTGGATCTCAAAGGAGCGGGTCCCGGCGGAGCACATGATGATCAGGGTCCGGTCGGCAGGAATCTCCTGATGGCGTTCACGGATCTCTTCGTAGGGAACTCCCAGCCAGCGCTCCCCGAATTTTTCCTCAAAAGGAGTGACTTCCCGGGGATGTCTGACATCAAGGACCTGCCAGTCCGGATGACTGTTGAAATTTTCCATCCAGGCCAGAAACTCTTCAATGGATATATTGCTCTGTCTGCCTGCCGCTTGATTATCGGCGACGTTGGCCGCCGCGTTAAGGGCGTCTATGGCCGTTGAGAATGGAGGAGCGTAGGCCATTTCCAGGTTGCAGAAATCGTCGATGGTGCCGCCTTTGGCAATCAGGGCTGCAGCCGCATTTATCCTGGCAAGGATGGCGTCGTTAAAAGCTCCGAAGCCCTGAACCCCCAGGACTCTTCGGTCCCTCCGGTCAAAGACGAGCTGCAGGGGGGTTTTGGTTTCTTCGGGGTAAAAGTGGGCCCGGTCCGAAGGGGCGGTGATGGAGGCATCCGCGTCAAAGCCTTCGGCCAGAGCGCACTTGAGAGTGAGGCCGGTGGTGCCGATGCAGCCGTCAAAACACTTCATAATGAATGAACCGACCACTCCCGGGAACTGAGAAGGGATGCCGCCCAGGTTGTCGCCTACCACTCTGCCCTGGCGGTTGGCCAGAGATCCGAGGGGATTGTAGCTCGGCTTGCCGGTGATGAGATGGGTGGTGGCAATGCAGTCGCCGGCGGCGTATATGCAGGGGTCCGAAGTCTGCAGCCTCCGGTTCACCATAATGGCACCCATCTCGGAAACATGCAGTCCCGCTTTCCGGGCCAGTTCGCTTCTTGGTCTTACCCCGGCCGACATGACGACCAGATCGGCCTCCAATGTGCGCTGAGCGGTCCTTACCAGGTAGCCTTTACCTTCATCTGCTGTCTCAATAGCTTCGGCCGCTTCTCCGGTGTGGATTTTTATACCATTTGCTTCCATTCTGTGCTGGACCATCCTGGCAAATGGATAATCTATCAGGCCCGGCATGACTTGGGGCATGAACTCGACAACTGAGGTCTCTATCCCCCAGAGGTCGGCAAAGGCTTCGGCCATTTCGAGACCAATGGCCCCGCCTCCGACAATGACCACTTTGCCGATCTTGCCGGTAGCCAGCTTCTGCTTGATGGCGATGGCCTTGTGCAGACTGCTCAGGGTGTAGACGCCTTCCAGTTCAGCCCCAGGGATTGGAAGAACAAAAGGGTAGCTTCCGGTGGCCAAAACAAGCTTGTCATAAGGCAGTTCGTCACCGATACCTGTCTGGACATCTTCAACCTCGACTTTTTTGTTTTTCCGGTCGATGTTGAGGGCTCTGGTATTGATCCTGACATCTATGCCTTTGCAGGTTTTGAAAAAATTGGGGTCCCGAGTGGTATGGAAACTGGTCTTGCGGAGTTCATCCTCGTCACTTACATCGCCGGCGACATAGTAGGGGATGCCGCAGCCTCCATAGGAGATGAGGTTGTCCTGGTCGATCAGGGTAATTTCAGCTTCCGGCAGAAGGCGCCGAGCCCGGCATGCGGCCTTCGGGCCGGCGGCGACTCCGCCTACGAGTACTATTCTTTCAGCCATTGTATTCTCCTGGATATGGTTCGTGTAATTGGTATAAGCAAAAGCGGGATTTACAAGCGATACGGTATGCAGTAATCCTTATTCGTGCTTAACAGGATCGAATTCAAGGTGTATTATCATGGAACTCGGGACCTGTCAAACAGGAGAGCAGATTCGGCAGGGAGTGTATGGATCGGTCGATGCTGCAGTTCCCATGGTAGAGGAAAGCAGGCAGATTGGGAAGAGTGATAATTCAGGAGAGACGGGGGATCCTTTTTGGGAACTCAGGAAACCGGAAGTTAATCAGGTCAAAAATGCCTTTATCAAGGGCCTATTTAGCTGGGATTTTTTGGTTGACAAAAAAACACGCTGCATATAAATTGTTTTTCACTGAATATACGTTCAGAAAAGTCTATTTGTTGTCTGCTGACATATAATATGTACAGGCTAATGAACAGAGGTATTTCATATATTAACAGATCCTAAAAGGAGGAAAGACGAGATGGCAAAGCATGATACTCCAATGTTGGATGATCTTGAGAAGGGTCCCTGGCCGAGCTTTGTAACGGATATCAAGAAGATGGCTGAAAAGAAGCCGGAATGCTGGGATATCCTCGGTCAGTTAGAGCTGTCTTTTAAAGACAGGATCACCCACTGGAAGCACGGCGGTATCGTCGGTGTTTTCGGTTACGGTGGTGGTATTGTCGGTCGTTATTCAGACCAGCCTGAAAAATTCCCAGGTGTTGCCCATTTCCACACCGTGCGGGTGAACCAGCCTTCCAGTAAGTACTATAGCTCCAAGAAGCTTCGTGATCTCTGCGACCTCTGGGAGAAGTATGGTTCCGGGATGACCAACTTTCATGGTTCCACAGGTGATACCGTGTTCATCGGTACTACTACGGAAAATCTTGAACACTTCTTCTACGATCTGACTCATGAGCTGAATCAGGATCTCGGCGGTTCCGGATCAAACCTGCGGACCCCGGCCTGCTGCCTCGGCAAATCCAGGTGTGAATGGTCCTGCATCGATACCCAGGCACTCTGTCACTTCCTGACCAACCATTATCAGGACGAACTCCACCGTCCGGCCTTCCCCTATAAGTTCAAGTTCAAATTTTCCGGCTGTCCCAACGACTGCGTAGCGGCCATGGCCCGTTCCGACTTCTCCGTAGTGGGTACCTGGAAAGACAATATCCGGATCGACCAGGCGGAAGTCAAGCAGTACATCGCCGGCGAGTATCCTCCGGAAGGCGGGGCTCACAGCGACAGAGACTGGGGTAAGTTCGATATCCAGAAAGAGGTCATTGATCTCTGCCCCACCAACTGTATGTGGATGGAAGGCGATGAACTGAAAATTGACGACAGCGAATGTACCCGCTGCATGCACTGCATCAATGTTATGCCCCGGGCGCTTCGCCCCGGCAAGGTCCAGGGAGCAACTATCTCCTGTGGAGCCAAGGCCCCCATCCTGGATGGCGCCCAGCTCTCCACCATGATCGTTCCCTTCGTTGAAGTCAATCCGGACAATGATTATGAGGAAGTTGTCGATATAATTGAGAAGATCTGGGATTTCTGGATGGAGAACGGTAAGAACAGGGAACGCCTTGGTGAAACCATGCAGCGCGTTGGCCTGCCCAGATTCATCACCGAGGTTATGGAAATGGATCCTCTGCCGCAGCACGTCAAAGAACCCCGCTCCAATCCCTATGTCTTCTGGAAGGAAGATGAAGTCGAAGGCGGTTGGCAGCGTGACGTTCATGAGTTCCGTAAGCGGCTGGATCTTGTCTAACCCGTCTGTTATTCCTGGTGTAATTAACCAAAAAAGACGAGATAAATAATTTTTGCTATAATCAAGGAGGTACGTTATGGGATATGATCCGGAAAATCCGATGCAGGACAGAATTACTGATATTGGGCCCCCCCATTATGAGCAGTTCCTGCCCCCGGTCATTAAAAAGAACTTTGGCAAATGGCTCTGGCATGAGATAAAAAAACCTGGTGTCCTGGTCCATAAGGCTGAATCAGGAGATGAGTGCTGGACCGTGAGAGTTGGGACACCCCGGCTGGTCAGTATAGAATACATCCGCGAACTCTGTGATATCGCAGACAAGCACTCTGACGGCTACATGCGCTGGACTACCAGAAATAATGTGGAGTTCATGATGGACTCCGAAGACAGGGTACAGCCCCTGCTGGACGATCTGGCCAGCCGCGGCAATAAATTCCCAGTAGGCGGAACCGGAGCCGGCGTTGGCAACATCGTCCATACCCAGGGCTGGGTCCACTGCCATACGCCTGCCACCGACGCTTCCGGCGTGGTCAAGGCTGTCATGGACGAGCTCTTCGATTACTTCACCAGCCACACTATGCCGGCCCAGGTCCGTATCGCTCTGGCCTGCTGCCTGAACATGTGCGGTGCAGTTCACTGTTCCGACATCGCCATTCTGGGTGTCCACCGGAAGCCGCCGATGATCGACCATGACAATATCGAAGGTCTTTGCGAGATTCCCTTGGCAGTAGCCTCCTGCCCCCTGGGCGCCATCAAGCCTGCCAAGGCGACCACAAGCGACGGCAGAGAGGTCAAATCTGTCAAGGTTAAGGAAGAGCGCTGCATGTTCTGCGGTAACTGCTACACCATGTGCCCTTCCATGCCTCTTGCTGACCCCGAGGGCAGTGGAATTGCTATTCTGGTTGGTGGAAAGGTTTCAAATACCAGAAGCGCTCCGAAGTTCTCCAAGATGGTCATTCCTTTTCTGCCCAACACCCCGCCACGCTGGCCGGAGACTGTTGATGCGATCAAGAACATTCTGGAAGTATATGCCAAGGATGCCTTGAAGTACGAGCGGGTCGGCGAATGGGCTGAACGTATCGGCTGGGAGAAATTCTTCGAGAAGACCGGCATTCCTTTCACCGATAAGTCAATCGATGACTACAGGCTGGCCTATGATACCTGGCGGACCACCACCCAGTTCAAGTTCACCAGCCATATAAAATAACGATGTTGCTTAATGGCGGCTTCGGTTGAAGCCGCCATTGTTAATAAATCCCAGGTTATGGGGAGGAAACGCACATGGCGCTCAGTAAAGAAGAACTGAAAGAAAAAATCATCGAAAAGGCTGCCAACGCCCCAAAGCCCCAGCTTTACATCAAGGACTTTTATAAGTGTGATCCTGATGCCAAGCCGAGGCAGATCAAGAACGTGGCCAATGAGCTGGTCAAGGAAGGCAAACTTGAATTTTGGTCCAGCGGCAGTACAACCATGTATGCCTTGAAGGGCCGGGCACAGGGACATGACACCGCTTGATTCCCAAAAAGTCAGATCCTGAAAAATAAAAAAGCCGCTCCGGAAAGATACGGAGCGGCTTTTTTATTTCGATTTCTATCTTAGCTGAAACGATGTTAGGCCATGACTTCCTCGGCTTTCTGAAGGAGTTCCTCTGCCGGCCGGGTGTGGTTAAAGTTTTTGTGGATTGAAGCTGCGGTCCTATATGCCTCTGAAGCCTTTTCCCTTTCGTCGAGCTTGAGGAATATATCAGCTATGACCTCCAGGGTGTCAACCGTGCCTCCAGGGTTCCGAAGTGCTTCGAACTCATCGAGAATATCAAAGTACCGTCTCAAAGCCTCCTGGTAATCTCCCCTGTCAAGATAGAGCCTGGCCTGTTTCTGTTCGATCGTGAAAAGGCTGAACCTGTCGCTCTCTTTCTGACAGATTGTATAAGCCCTGTCATAAAGTTCCAGCGCTTTATCAAAATCCTCGTTGCGATAGCAGATGTCACCCAGTCTGTTCAGGGCATTGGCGATGCCGTGTTCGTTCTTCTCCTGTTCGTAGCCGACCAGGGCGTTATGGAACATATTGGCCGCCTGGGCCACCTCCTCGTTTTTAAGGTATTCCAGGCCCTTCTCATAATCGAGTTGAGCCTGACTTGTATCTTTGTTTTGCTGTCTGATTCCGGTTGGATTCGGGTTGCTGTTCATTGTCCTGCTGCTCCATTTTAACTGGTTCTTGTGATCGGTTGCCGGTCCTGTCAGCCCGTTATCTGCTGCAGGGCTGTATCGGCAAGTTCGCCTACTGTGGTCCTGACCGGCATACCCTCCTCGTAAACGGTGAGCTTTCTATCGTCACCTAGGTAATTATCAATCTGCGATTTGATCTCGGCGGCCTGTATGCGGCCAAAAAGTCTGATAGCGTGGCCCACCAGAGCGGGATCATCTTCCTTTAAAAAGTCGAAGAGGCTGTAGAAAGGCGTGTCTCGAACGATATCCGGTCGTTTTTCAGCAATAGTTCCCAGAGCCCATAAGACCTGGACCTGGCTTGAGGGGACATTCCTGTGCATAAGCAGGTGTCTGGTGAAGCCGCCGAAAAGGGCGGGACGGGCAGCAATTATAGACCCTATGGCTTCGATCTGTCCCCAGTGGGTGGCAGCGGAGTCAACACAAGCCTCAAAAAGCCGGTGCAGAAGGTCGCTGACCTTGCCGGGTTTTATTGTCGAAACCCGGGCACAGACCTGGCCGATGACATGAGCGACCTGATAGCGGAAATCCTCGCTGTGGTCGTAGAGGAGTCCATGAAGGTAGCGTAGCGTCTGCGTGTGGTCCAGGGCGAGATCTACCAGGTTGTCGATATCCCATTCTTCAACGAGTTTTCTAACCAGTTGCTTGTTGGCCCTTCTGCGTTTGCGCTTGGGATCCCGCGGCGGCTCGGGGGAGATGTCGATGATGGGTTCAAGAATTTCAACCTTCTGTCCGGTAATGGCGGCGGCGCCTTCATTCAAGCGCACGAAGTAGAGCGTTCCTCTGACCGCCCGGCCGTCGAGGTTCCTGGTTTCGACAATCTGGTGGGTCTCTTCATCGTAATTTTCTACTCTGCCGGTGAGATAATCCTCCTCAGGAGTCAGATCCCAGGCGAGTTCCCAATTGTCTCCGCAAGCATGGACTAGGCATTCGATCATGGCAGAACCAAGATTGTGGCCGGTGGCGTCACTGACGTAGACCGCCCCGCACTGACAGATTCCCATAGGAAACTCGTCCATTTTGCGCTGCTGCGGTATTTCAGGTTCATCGACATCCTTGCCGCAGAAAGGGCACCAGGGTCGAACTTTGATGGTGGGATTTTTGGCCATATTGCAGTGTCCGGTTATCAGGAACCAAGTGCTTCATCGATGGCTTTGAAAAAGGCGGGGTCTACTGCATATCCCATTTTTCTGGCCTTGTCAGCCTCTTCCTTGGCCTTCTGGTAATCGCCGTTGTAGTAGTGGGCGACGGCCAGGTTGTTGTAGGCAAGAGGAAATTCAGGAGATGTTTCCACACCTTTTTTTGCAGCCTCCAGGGCCTGGGGGAAGTTGCCGGCCATGATGTACGAGGAAGCTAGATTGACCCAGGCAAATCCCAGTTGAGGATCACTTTCCGTTGCCTTGAGATAGGATTCGGTAGCCTCGTCTTCCCTCCCCTGGTATTGGAGAATCAGACCTATATTGCAGTGAGCTCTCGCCGGATTGACAGCGTAATGTAGGGCCTTCCTGTTCATCTCCAGGGCTTCCTCCATTTTTCCCTGCTCATAGTAGAGAGCTCCGAGATTGACATAGATGTCGTCTGCCTGGTCATCTATTTCCAGGCATTTCTGGAATTCCGATACAGCCTCATCCATTCTGCCGGCCTTGTGATAGACAAGAGCAAGATTATGGTGGGCCATGACGGATTCAGGATTGTCCCGGCAGGTCTGTTCCATTTCTTCTATGACTTCGTTTATATCTTTATGCTGAAACTCTTCACTCATGTCGTCATCCTTTTTCCGAGTGCTCTTCGGTTTTGGGTTTGGCAATATCGTAGAACACAATAATCAGTAAGGGAGGCAAGATCAAGGCAGTATTGACAAGATTGCCCCAGGGAAAGAGAACCTTGATCTTTTCCGTATTTAATGTCAAGTATGTTCTTCAGGCAGGCGCGCAAAAAACTGGACGAAAACTGAATCGAGTCGTTCCGGACTCTGATGGAAAAAACATTTATGGCTGCTTCCGTGATATATTCCGGGCGTCATTCGAATGGAAATTATAAACGTATAAAGAATTGTTGATATGGTAAAGGGTGTGGTAATAGCTGGATTGGGTGGAGGGGCGGGAAAGAGTGTCGTGGCGGTGGGACTTGTTGCGGCCATGAAGAAGCATGGGCTTGGCGTGGTACCATTTAAAAAGGGCCCGGATTATATAGATGCCGGCTGGCTTGGCGAAGCTGCTGGAGGACCATGTTTTAATCTTGATCCCTATTTAATGAAGAAGGATGTCATTCTGCAATTATTTACAAGCCACTGTGACGGCAAGGATTATGCAGTTATTGAAGGGAATAGGGGCTTGTTTGATGGCGTCGACAGTGAGGGAACTTACAGTACAGCTGAACTTGCCACTCTGTTGAACTTGCCGGTTCTGCTGGTAGTGAACTGCACCAAGACGACAAGGACAGTGGCAGCAATGGTTCTGGGATGCTGCCACCTATCTCCTGGTCTTGATCTCAAGGGGGTTATCCTGAACCAGATTGGATCAGGAAGGCATGAAAAGGTTATACGGGAGGCCGTGGAGGGGTACACGGGCATCCCTGTCCTGGGTGCTATAAAAAGGATGGCCAGTGACATTTTCCCCATGCGTCATCTGGGAGTCACCCCTTTCCAGGAAAGTTCCGGAGTGGATGAGACCGTAACGGGGCTGGCAGAAAAGGTGGAGGAGAGCTGTGACCTGGAAGGGATAGTCAGGTTGATGGATGAATCCCGAGCCGGGACGACAGAGGGTAGGCTACCGTCTCCACGGGGAAAAAATAAAGGGGTATGCAGAATTGGGGTCATACGGGACGAGGCCTTCCAGTTTTATTATCCCGACAACCTCAGGGCTCTGGAAGAGCAGGGTGCAGAGATAATCAGTCTGGACGCCCTGCGCGACAAGGAGCTTCCTGAGCTTGACGGCCTCTATATAGGTGGAGGGTTTCCCGAAACCAGTGCTGGAGAGCTTTCGGCCAATCTTTCCTTTCGGGAGTCGGTGAAGCGTCGGGCCGAAAAGGGCCTGCCTGTTTATGCAGAATGCGGGGGACTCATCTATCTGGGGGAAAGTATCCTCCTCCAGGAAGGTGAGTTTCCTCTGGCCGGTGTATTTCCGGTGAAATTCGCCATTGAAGCCAGACCCCAGGCCCACGGCTACACCATACTGCGTGCCCTGGCCGGCAATCCTTATTACCAGGAGGGGACGGTCATCAGGGGGCATGAATTCCGCTACAGTCGAATTATCGGCTGGTCAGGCAGCGGAAGTGATTTATGTTTTGCGGTGGAAAGGGGAAAAGGCTTCGACGGGGGAAAAGACGGACTTTACTATAAAAATGTTTTGGCCCTCTACACCCATATTTTAGCCCCTGCCACTCCCGAGTGGGCCAGGGGCATCGTTGCCAGGGCCCGGCTGTTCAGAGCCGGTTAACGGTTAATGGTTAACCTGGGTGCCTAAGACCTTCTCGATGATCGAGCGCCTGGTTTCTTCAGGAGTTTCCGGGTCGAGCCAGTGGATGAATTCCTCCTGGACACGCATAAAGGCGCCGTTGTCTTCTTTGCACCTGTCACATACCGATTGGGCGCTGTCCCGGTAAATGATAACTTTACTGGCCGGTTCACCATCTTTATCAACGGCCGCCATTTTTCGGCAGCCGCAGTCCAGACGTATAACAGCGACTCCAACAGCTTCCGGGCTGCCTTCAACTATCCCGTGAATCATAGCTTCTTCTGACTTCAATGCCTTTTGCTGTTGTTCAGGTTTGTTGTTACTGTTCGATTTCTGTTTTTTTATCTTCAAGTTGGTTCCTCTCTGCTCTGTGTCGTGAATCGGAACTGGTTGCTGGGGGAAATTTCTGTGGGTTGAGACTAACAGCCCAAGCGCGGTAATTTCGTTACACTGATAATAATGTTTCTGTCATTCCGCACAATGTACTCAATTTTGACCGGCTGATCGTTTTCGATTGCCCATATTGACGGGAATCCTCTGAGCAGCATGTCTTGGCTGGTTTCCAGACGGATGTGATCCCTGCGGGAATATTGGACTATGATGTAGTCTGGGGTAATCCTTGCTGTTACTCCTTTGACAAGCAGGGTATTGTCATCCAGTTCAAATATCCCGGCTTTGGGTATCGTTTGTGAGGCGCAGCCGTATCCCGCCAGCAAAAGAATGGTGACCAGCAGCGTAAGGGCTTTATTGTAGATCTGGGCGTGGTGCATGGTGCGATCCTCTCTGTTGGGGCATGAACGAGGTGGTCCCCGTAGTTGGTAGTGATCAGGAAGAAATCGGGTTTACGGGTTAATTTGGCTTAGAGAGATATCATCCTTGACAAATATGTGGTTGTGATACTATCTATGAACATAGCCGTCGAATTTTCGATTACTCTACAAGATAAGTCGAATTTAGAGTTTGTCAATTGGCGGGAGCTTTCGCCAATTTTCCGGGCCCGATCTGGAAGCAGAAATTTATGTTGACAAACATGATTTGATAATTTAATTGAAGCTTGGATATCTTATAATAGTCTGGACGACGAGCTTGCCAAGTAAGTTTTAGAGAATATGCCACAAATGTTTAATATTAAATTACTTAGGAGGTAGTTATTATGGCATGGGAAGTAACTGTAGACAAAGATAAGTGCACCGGCGATGAAGAATGCGTAAATGCATGCCCTGCAGATGTTCTGGAGATGGTGGACGGCAAGGCTGAGCCGGTCAATATGGATGAGTGCCTTGGCTGTGAAACCTGCGTTGAGGTCTGCCCTGAAGGCGCCATTACTGTGACAGAAGAATAATGATATTTTTACCGGGGTCTCCCTGGTAAGAAAGGTAAAGCCTGTCTTCTGGGTAAGAAGATGGGCTTTTTTTTTATTCATGCCAACCTACTATTCAAGCCTGACCCTCTCGAGAAGGAGCCGGCTGCTGGCTGCTTCTGCTTTATGGACCCTGGTAGGTTTTGTACTGTTGTGCCGGGGGCTGGTTTTTCTTATTGCAGATTCCCGTTATTTAATGGTCGTTCTGGTGTTGCTGCTCGGAACTGTGAAATTCTTTCTTGTGTTTCGAAACACCGCCCAAAAAAATGTAATGAGAGTAAGAAACAGGAAGGAGTGGGCTTTAATCCATGAGGTATTTCCCCTGCGCACCTGGATATTGATGTCGGTTATGATAATATTGGGTTTTTTGCTCCGCGGGTCCCCTCTGCCCCGTGAATTTTACAGCCTGATCATTTCAGGGGTCGGATTGGGTATGGTGTTTGCCAGCACCGTCTTCTGGAAAGCCTGGATGGAGGAGGCGGGCAGGGCTGATGACTAGCAGAGGACCGGTAGTCAATTCACCTTCCAGTCGGAACCGGGTGGA
>JBEPXR010000042.1:0-11891 GCA_041641775.1 Desulfobia sp.
CAAGGTGAAGTTGTGCTCCTCTCCGTATTCCTTGATAATCCCGTGAAGGTCTTTCAGAATCGGTTTCATGACATTCTCCTGGAGCTGCTCCAGTTCATACTTGGCGTCTTCCTGCTTGAGGCGGAATTCCCTCTGCAGTTTACCCATCTCCCGTTCTTTCTCCTGCAGGACCTTCTCGCTCCAGACCGATTTCTTCTTGGAAATCTCATCCTGCATTTCCTCAATCTCGGTTTTTCTGCCCTCAAACTTATCCTTGTACTCTTCCACCTTTTCCTCAAGCTTTCTCTGCCCTTCCTTGCCGGCATCCGATTCGCTGAGTACTTTTTTCAGATCAATGGTGCCCACCTTGAAATCCGCCGCGTCGGCATTCCTCTCAAGGGGCAGGGAAAGAAGAAGGCAAAAACTTAATAGGGCAAGGCCCATGACTCTCGCAAAATACATAATTTAACAGACTCCTATATTAATGTGTTTGGTTTGTACTAGATTGCTTTCTTCAGCATTTCTCTTCATTTTTTCCAGATAATATACAACTCAGGCCGGGATGAAATCAGCGGACCTGGAAGTCGTCTCTTCTGTTCTGGGCCCAGGCATGCTCATCGTGACCGTGAACGAGGGGTCGTTCCTCACCGTAGCTGATGGTGTTCATGCGATCTGCTTCGATCCCCAGGTTGACCAGATACTTCTTGGCGCTTTCCGCCCTCCTCTGGCCAAGGGCCATGTTGTACTCAGTAGTACCTCTCTCGTCACAGTTTCCTTCGATGACTATGCTGATCCGGGGATTGTTTTTCAGGAATTCGGCATTCCGCTCCATTTTGCCGACCTGATCCTCTCTGATGGTTGATTTGTCGAAATCGAAATAAACGGGGAGCATCGGAGCATGGGTACGTCCCTCGGAAATTTCTCTGGCAGCCATCATGTCACGGTCACCTTCAGTCTGGAGAGGTTCGGTTTCTCCCATGGTTTCTCCGGTGTCCATCATTCTTTCTTCCATGCCTTCGCCACCCTCGACACCTTCAGCCTCAGCGGCGGCCATACCTTCCTCCGATGTCTGCTTCGCCATCTCGTCGGAACTGATCTTTTTGTCTCCACAGCCGGTGACAAAAAATGAGACGGAGACAATCAGTGCGGCCATTACCAACATCTGAACGATTTTGCTCTTCATGAAATCCTCCTAAAAAACCATCAGAATTAAAAATTTTATATTGATCGACATATACTTGTTTCTGCCAGGTCAGGTGAACGGTCATTTTCCGGGCTGACTGTTAATAATTTATTTGGCGCTCCTGACTGCGAGGTGTTACTATAGCCCTGATAGAGTTTACAGACAAAGTAAAGAAAAGTCGCCAGGAATTCAATCTTTTTTTCCTGATTTCAGTAATTCCCAACCAATCCTGCCATTATAACGGGATACAAAAAAATCTCAACAAATACAATGAGTTTTTCAATGAATAAACCGTTGGCCAAAGACCTCATGAAAATCATCGAGGACCCCTGCAGAATGATAGCCGGAAACAGATGGGGAACTTTTTTCGGAGTCAGCCAGGAGACCCTCGATCAGGTATGGGGGCAGTTGACCTCTCCTTCCGGAAACTCTATCGTCTATATCTCCATGGAGATAGGCTGCGACCGGGATGTCTACGATCCGGTAAAGGATTTCCTGCAGACCCATGACTTCCAGGAGATATCAGACCCTGTTTTCAATGATTTTGCCGCTAAGTTCATCAACGGACCTGAAAAAATTCCCAATTACAGCGGAGGGTTGGGCATCCTGGCCGGCGACACCCTGAAAAGCTTCGCCGATCTCAAAATTCCAGTTGCAGCCATCTCTCTTCTCTATCGCAAAGGATACTTCTCCCAGCTTGTCGACCAGAACCTGGGGCAGATCTCCACGGCCGACCAGTGGCAGCCCGCCGCAACCCCCTCCCTCTACCTGCTGCAGGACCCCGACAATCCAGGCTCCCCGCTGGAAATCGAAATACTGTTTTACGATCAGCATGAACGGGAAACACTGGCAACGGCCCAGTTGTGGCTCAAAATGGAGATAAACAAGGACCTGGACTTCTTTGTCCCGGAGATCCTGCTCGACTTCTGCATACCCTCTTCTCCTGAGAGCATCTGCCAGGTCTGTCAGCGGCTCTACGATTCAGCCTCCGAAGAGTCAAAAGCCACCCAACGCCGTCTGCTGGGGGCCTCGGTGAGACCAGTCATGAACAAGCTGGGTCTCACTGCCCGGAGCATTCACCTGAATGAACAGCATGGCATCACCGTGGTCCTGCATCTGATGGCCGAATATCTCGAAAACAAACTGGGTCAGGATTACCGGACAAATTCATCCGACGACGACATCCTGGAAGCTGCCAGGGCTGTCTCCCAGCAGATCGTCTATACCATCCACACTCCGGTAAAAGCCGGCCACGACCGGTTTGAACACGGTATCGTCGCCAAAATAGGAGGGGCCTTCTGTCTCAGGATCCTGCACCTGCTGGCCCTCGATCAGGACGACAGGTCGTCCTATAACTTTACCAAGCTGGCCATGCTGATCAACCGGGCCACGAACAGTGTCAGCCGTCTTCACAAGGAAGTGACCCGAAAACAGTTTCCCGAGTTCCAGAAAAAAATAACGGCGGTAACCAACGGTGTCCACCACCTCACCTGGATCAGCGAGGCAAGGGCCGCCTTTTATGACAGCATCTCCGAATTTACCGGTTGGAGAGAAAATCCTACTGTTTTTTCACGAGCCCTGGACCTCCAGGATAATGAGTCATTCAGGAAAGGCCTGGAGGAAGCCTGGCTGAAGGATACCAGACGTCTCACCGGATTTATTGATGAAATGTTCATCGACCACCGGATCAGCCGGGACGAAACCTGGATAGATCCGCCCAACTATATCTGCCTCCTCGACGATAAGGAGTGCCGCCTGGATCCCAAAGTATTCACCATTGGATTTGCCCGCCGTTTTTCCGCCTACAAGCGGGCCGACCTGATCTTTGACAACATAAACATTCTGGCCGACATCGTGGTCAGCAACAACCATCCGGTCAACTTCATCTTCGCCGGCAAGGCCCACCCCAAGGATGAGATGGGCAAAGCTTTGATCAAGCGCATTCTCGACGTTCAGGAAGATTTATACAGGAAGACGGACGGACTGGCCAAGCTGGTGTTCATAACCGGATATGACATGAAGATTGCCAAGATCCTGGTCTCCGGGGTTCATGCCTGGCTCAATACCCCGAAGAGGCCTCTGGAGGCCAGCGGCACCAGCGGAATGAAAGCAGCCCTCAATGGAGTACCCAATATAAGCACCCTGGACGGCTGGTGGGCCGAAGGTTACCATGAGGGTAAAACAGGCTGGAAATTCGGACTGGAGTCCCAGATAACCAGCGAAAGTTTCGGTGAAGCCAAGGAACAGCTCCTCTACGAACAGGATGCGGCCTCTTTCTACCAGGTACTCCCAGACATTCTCCAGTGTTTTTACAATCCGGCCCGCCGTGGGGAATTCATGGACAGGGCGGTAAACAACATTGGCCTGAACTGCCCGATTTTCAATACCCACCGCATGGCTGCCGAGTACATCAAACGGTATGACCTGGAGCTTCCGGAAGACACGGAAGAGGAACTGGCCATCCTGGCGGAAGCTTACGAGAGCGATGCATTTACCGGCGGCGGGGAATAAAAATTCCAGATAGCAAATCCCAAACTTCAAACAAGTTCCAATATCTCAAATTTCAATAATATAAAGAGCCCGAGAAAAGACCGCCATTCTAAGGGCATCGGCCTGGCATTTCAGGTTTGCCTGGAATTCTGGTGCTTGAACGTCCGGGATTTATTTGAAATTTGCTTGTTGCGATTTGGAATTTGTCCCTATATCCCGGCTGCTTTCAGCCCCGGCCCGAAGACCGGGGCTTCCAGATTCCTGAGAAAATCAGGAGCACTCGGAAAATCCACAGGAGTGGCAGACGGCGCAGCCGCCCTCATGTTCCACCGGCCCGCCACATTCCGGGCAGGCCCCCAGCCCTTTTTCTTCTATAAAAGCACTGTCCTTGCAGTCTTCCGCGTATTCGAGATGCTGACGTACAGCCTTGGCTATGGCATCGGCGCAGGAAACCACCTTATTTTTGCCGAACCCGACAGGTTTATGGCAGCTGATGCCGATAAGCTGCCTGATAATGGGATCGGCTGACAGGCCGCTCCGCCAGGCAAGAGAGACCAGACGGCCAATGGCCTCACATTGACTGGCAGCGCAGCCCCCGGCTTTTCCAACCGTATTGAACAGCTCAAAAAGCTGGCCACCGGGACCATTTTCATTTATGGTCACGTACATGGGGCCGCAGCCGGTGGTCATCTGGTAAGTGGAGCCCCGGAGCTGCTTGGGCCTGTTGCGTTTCACCGGGCCGCCCTGCAGTCCTTCCGCGGTCTTCTTTCCGTCACTCTTTCCCACGCTCAGAACCTGATGCTCCCGGCAGCCATCGCGGTAGATCGTCATTCCCTTGCAGCCAGCCCTGTAAGCAAGAAGGTAAGACTCCTTGACATCGGCGACAGTGGCGGAATTGGCGAAGTTAATGGTCTTGCTCACCGCGTTATTGGTATACTTCTGGAATGCGGACTGAATATCTATATGATTCTGGGGGGTGATATCGTGGGCGGTCTCCAGTATCTTCCGGAAGCGCAGAGGTATATCCTCCATTCCCTGGACGCTGCCGCTGTGTGCTATTTTCTTGATCAGTTCCTGGGAATAAAATCCGTTGTCTCTGGCCATCTGTTCAAAGACCGGATTGACCTCGTAGAACTCATCGTTGTCCATGACCCTGCGAACATAGGAAAGGGCGAAAAGGGGCTCCACTCCGCTTGAGCAGCCGGCCAGTATGCTGATGGTTCCTGTGGGAGCAATAGTTGTCCTGGTGGCATTGCGGACCGGCGTGCTGCTGTCTCTCCTGCCATAGATACTGTTTTTGAAGCTGGGAAAGGAACCCCTGACTTCGGCAAGCTCGCTGGAAGCCTGAAAAGCGGCCTTGTCTATAACCTCCATCACTTTCTCGGCCGTTTTCTTCGCCTCCTCCGAGGAATAAGGCACACCGGTCTTGAGGAGCATATCGGCGAACCCCATGACACCGAGACCTATTTTCCTGTTCTTCCTGGTCTTCTCCTCTATATCTTTCAGAGGGTAGCGATTAACATCCACGACATTGTCCAGAAAATGGACACACTGCTTCACGGTCTTCTGCAGACGCTCGTAATCAATCCTTCCCTCTTCCACCATATTGGAGAGGTTCAGGGAGCCTAGATTACAGGACTCATGGGGAAGAAGAGGTTGTTCACCGCAGGGATTGGTGCTTTCGATCTCCCCGAGTTCCGGGGTCGGATTGTCGGCGTTCATCCGGTCAATGAAGGCTACCCCTGGTTCACCTGACAGCCAGGCCTGTTCGGTGATCTGGTTAAACACCTTGACCGCGCTCTGACGGGATACCACTTCGTTGTTTCTCGGATTGATCAGCGGATAGTCCTCATCGTTTTCCACGGCTTCCATGAAGCTGTCGGTTATGGCCACCGAGATGTTGAAATTGTTGAGGACAGTGAGGTTCGCCTTTACCTTGATAAAATCCATGATATCGGGATGATCTACCCTGAGCATGGCCATATTGGCGCCCCTTCTGGTCCCCCCCTGCTTAATGGTTTCGGTAGCGCTGTCGAATACCGACATGAAAGAGAGAGGACCGCTGGAAATACCACGGGTCGAATGGACGATGTCGTTTCTGGGGCGTATCCGGGAGAAAGAGAAGCCCGTCCCACCTCCGCTCTTATGAATGAGTGCGGTCTGTTTGACCGCTTCGAAGATGCTCTCCATGGTATCACCCACCGGCAGCACAAAGCAGGCGGAAAGCTGACCCAGTTCTCTTCCGGCATTCATCAGAGTGGGGGAATTGGGCATGAAGTCAAAACGGGCCATAAGATCATAAAATTCATGAGCCAGACCAAGAATATCCGACTTTTCATCATAGAGACGATCAGCCTCGGCGATGGTCCGGGCCACCCTCCAGAGCATCTGCTCGGGCACCTCCACAACCTTTCCCTGTTCGTCTTTTTTGAGATATCTCCTATCCAATACTGTCAGAGCGGTTTCGCTGAATTCAGGTTGACGGAGACCTGCCGGTAATTCCAAATGATCCATTGCCATCTTTTTCCCCATTATCGCACCTTTAGTCTGTTGAAAAAAATACTGCCCCTCAAACCTCACCTATACAAAATGTTGGATATTTCGCCACATCAAACCACAAGATAAGGAGATTTGTAAAGAGGAATTTATATTTTTTTCGCCTCTTCTTCTCACCTTGCCGGACACACCAGATTAGGGTTTACGGCTCACCGATTACCGAGTACAGTCAGCCAATCTTTGAGAAAGACGGCCATGATCATCCGCTTCAGGTTTCCTCCCGGTGATGGCCGCCGAAAAATACTTTGAAAGAAAAATGCCGCTCACCACCAATCCAGCCGATTACCTGAAAAAGATATATATCCACAGGAGCTGCCGCCAGGAACCCTACACCCTGGCCATACTGCGGAGGGCCGGGAACGTCGAGATGGAAACCATCGATGACCGCGACTTTCCTGAAATCAATGGACTGATGCCCTTCCCCCGAAGTCTCCACAAAGGCAAGCAGCATCTCCTTCTGACCAGGAACAAGGGTCCTTTTTTCAAGCCGTGCCCCGGCACCCGGGAGTACCGATGCTGCGACTACCAGGTTTTGAACACCGGCATGAACTGCCCCATGGATTGTGTTTACTGTATCCTGCAGGCTTATCTCAACAATCCCTGGCTTACCTTCTTTGTCAACATTGACGATCTCCTGGACGAACTTAATCTGGTTCTCGGTCGCACCAGCCAGTTCTGGCGGATAGGAACCGGTGAATTCACCGACAGCATGGCTCTGGACAATTTGACTGAATTGAGCCGAATTCTTGTCCCTTTCTTCCGGGAAAAATCAAATGCGGTTCTGGAACTTAAAAGTAAAAGTGCTGCTATCGATAACGTATTGGATCTGGATCACGGCGGCCGCACCGTCATGGCCTGGTCCCTGAACAGCCCGCAGATAATGGCCAGGGAAGAGTTTGGAACAGCCTCCCTGGAGGAGCGACTGGCAGCCGCGGTGCGCTGTGCGGACCGGGGTTATAAGCTGGCCTTCCATTTTGATCCGCTTATCTATCACCAGGAATGGCTGGAAGGATACAGCTACACCATCAAGGAGTTATTTAATAAAGTGCCTGCTGAATCCATAGTCTGGATCAGCCTGGGGGCTCTTCGCTATCTTCCCCAACTCCGACCCGTAGCCCAGGCCCGTTTCCCCGTCTCCCGTTTCTTTCAGGAAGAATTTATTACCGGTCTTGACAACAAACTCAGGTATTTTCGCAGCCTCCGTGTCGAAATGTACAGGCACATTCTTCACGGCCTCTGGAAGTACGCCTCCCCGAAGACCTGCATCTATCTCTGCATGGAAAGTGATGAAATCTGGCAGGAATGCGGCTTTTCGAAGGGCGAGGCAGCAAGCCTTGCAGAGAATCTGGACAAGGCGGTGCGATAATTTACTAATTTCTACTTGCACCTTGACCAGCATGGATTACATTTTTATCTTTAAAAGTAAATTTCTGGAAATATACCTCGACCTCAATACAATAAAAAGGAGAGCAAAATGATAAACAAGGCCATTCTCGTTGGTAATCTCGGGGCCGATCCCGAAGTCCGTTATACCCAGAGCGGCACGGCGGTTGCTAATTTCAACATCGCAACCAATGAAAGATGGAAGGGTCAGGACGGCCAGATGCAGGACCATACCGAATGGCATAGAGTAGTAGCTTTCGCCAGACTGGGAGAAATCTGTGGGGAATACCTTTCCAAGGGCTCCAAGGTTTATATCGAAGGCCGCATCCAGACCAGGAAGTGGGAGGACAAAGACGGGGTAACCAGATTCACCACGGAAATCGTCGCCAGGGAAATGAAGATGCTCGACTCCAAGGGCGGCGGATCCCTTGGGGGAGGATTCGATGAACCCCCTGTAGCTGAACCGCGATCAGGCGACCTGGGCGAAGAAGTTCCCTTTTAAACTTGAGAAGCTGAAGTTCCGATCGATTATCCGGAGGCCGGTTTACCGTACGTAGCCCCCGGCCACCAACCCTTTTCTACTGCAGGAATGGATGAGTGAGCAGAAGACAGGCGCCGACCGGCTCCATACGACAATCACAATACACAACTGACAAGACACTATGGAAGACTATTACAAGGTATTGGGGGTAGACAAGAATGCCTCCCAGGATGAAATAAAAAAAGCCTACCGAAAAATGGCGGTCAAGTACCACCCCGACAAAACCAAGGGGGATAAGAAGGCGGAGGACATGTTCAAAAAGGCCAACGAGGCCTATGCCGTCCTCTCCGATCCGGAAAAAAGAAAGCAGTACGACACCTACGGCTCGGAAGATTTCCAACAGCGCTACAGCCAGGAAGACATATTCCGAGGCTCGGATATAGGTTCCATACTCAGAGAATTCGGGATCAACCTCGGCGGCATGGGTGGTATGGGTGGCGGAAACTTTCGCACCTTCCGCACCTCCAGGGGAGGTGGTGGCGGCTTCGAGGACCTGTTTTCCCAGATGGGAGGAGGCGGCGGCTATAGCCGGGAAGACTACTCAAGGTACCAGCAGCCTGTCAAAGGACAGGATCTTTCACTGGAGCTGTCAATCCCGCTGGAAGACGTTCTGCACGGGGCCAAAAAAACCATTTCCCTGGGCCACGGCGGCAAAAAGGTCTCGGTGAAGATTCCTGCCGGCATCGAGTCCGGTAAGAAGCTGAGAATTGGGGGCAATGGCAATCCTTCCCCTTCCGGGGGGCCGCCCGGTGATCTCTATCTCCACATCAACGTTCTGCCCCACCATACTTTTACCCGGGAAGGCAGCAACCTGATTGTTGATACGGAAATCCCCTACAGTTCAGCTATCCTGGGCACCAAGACCTCAGTTCCGACCCTTGACGGCAGCAAGCTGAACGTAACCGTCCCCCCAGGAACCCAGCCCGGCGGAAAACTGCGGCTGAAAGGCTACGGCCTGCCCAGGGGTCCGAAAGGGTCGCGCGGCGATCTGCTGGCACGAATAGGCGTCAAGGTGCCCAAGTCGGTTAACGAAGAACAGAAAAAGCTGATCAAGCAGCTGGCTGAACATGGCCTGTAATGCTCCCTGCAGCGAGGCCGCATCCCGAACTTATGGGAACCTTGAAAATTTCCCTGTGGCCCGGTTACTGTGTCGTGACACTGGCATGGATTCGTCACCTTCCTTACCAAAACGTACCAAAGGTACGGTTAAAAGGAAAATACTCACATATACCTGATATGCTGCGCTTTTATTTTCGCCGCTCCTTGTCCTCGAACCAGGTATCTAATTTTCCAGGGCACCCTTATACTCGAAGCCTACAACTTATAACGTACAACGTACAACGTACATAAAGGTCATCATCATGCATAAAGTAGCAGTTCTGGCCGGAGACGGCATTGGCCCTGAAGTCATGTCCGAGGCGATCAAGGTGCTTGACGCCGCCGCTGAAAAATACGCGTTCAAACTGGAATACACCCACGCCGATGTCGGGGGCTGCGCCATCGACAATCACGGCGAGGCCCTGCCCCCTTCAACCCTGAGGACCTGCGAGGAAAGTGATGCTATACTTTTCGGCTCGGTCGGCGGACCCAAATGGGAAAGTCTGCCCCCGGAAAAACAGCCGGAAAGGGCCGCGCTTCTCCCCCTGCGCAAACACTTCGATCTTTTCTGCAATCTCCGGCCTTCCAAGGTGTTCAAATCCATGGCCTCCTCCTGTCCTTTGCGTCCGGATATCGTGGGTGACGGTTTCGACATTCTGGTGGTCCGGGAATTGACCAGCGGCATATATTTCGGTCAGCCTAAAGGCCGCGAAGGAGAGGGCCTGGAGGAGAAGGCCTGGGACACCATGGTTTACAAAAGGTCTGAGATCGAGAGGATAACCAGAATGGCTTTTGAGGCGGCCCGACTGCGCAGCAGGAAGGTCACCTCAGTGGACAAGGCCAATGTGCTGACCACCATGGTTCTCTGGCGGGAAGTCGTACAGGAAGTGGCCCGTGAGTATCAGGATGTCGAACTCAGCCATATCTATGTGGACAATGCCACCATGCAGCTGATCCGCAATCCCCACCAGTTCGATGTCATGCTCTGCGGTAACATGTTCGGGGATATAATCTCGGACGAGGCTGCCATGCTCACCGGCTCCATGGGACTTCTGGCCTCCGCCAGCCTGAACCTGGAGAAATTCGGGCTTTACGAACCGGCCGGTGGCTCGGCGCCTGACATCGCAGGTAAAGGCATTGCCAACCCCATAGCCCAGATCGTCTCCGCGGCCATGATGCTGCGATACAGTCTTGGTCAGGAAAAAGCAGCCGACGCCATTGAGAAAGCTGTGGCCGCCGCTCTTGATGACGATGTCCGCACCGCCGACATTGCCGTCTCCAGGGAGAAAGCCGTCAATACTGTGCAGATGGGGGATGCGATTGTCGCCAGGTTAGCCTGAACCTAAGGGCCTCAGCTCCAGCAGCCCCTCCAAACCTCATCAGGGTAATCAGTCAAAGAATTCAGGATACAGGTTCCTGGTGCAGCCCGGGCAGAGACTGTGGGTGAACTGAGCCCCGCCACTGTCCCGGAAATACTCAACAAGGTCTATCCAGCTTCCTTCCTTATTGCGTATGCTCTTGCAGGAAGAACAGATCGGAATGAACCCGGCCAGAGAATGGCTGCCGATCAGCAGCTCCTGGAACTCCTTGATCAGCCTTTCTCTTTCCGTATCTTCCGCCTTCAGATCGGTTATATCATGCAGGGTTTCTATGGCTGCCACCAATTTACCTGAATCATTGTAAACGGGGACGGCATCGAAAATGATGTATCTCTGCCTGCCGCCTAAAGACTCGAACCAGCCCTCCGCCCTGATACCCTCTTCCGAGAGCTTGGATGTGCCGTACTTGGTGTACAACTTCGGAAGGTACTCGTAGTTGCCGTCTATGACGATATCTGCCAGGCAGGGCCTCCGTTCCGGGTAAAAAGGCTTCCAGTGATCATCGGTAAAAAGCACTTCTTCCGCGGCCAGGCCGGTGAGCGTCTCGCAGGCCCGGTTCCAGAAAACGATGCCATGATCCGGGGTCACGATAAAAGTGGCGACAGCGGATTCACTGAAGAATTCAGGTGGTATATCTTTGAAGGAATTTGTCATAATCTGCTGCCTCATAACAGCCGGCCGATAGTATCACCAAACTGTTACGAACGTAAGTATACAACCTATTCACTATTTAGACAATGTCAAGGGTTACGATCTGTGGAAAAACGGGACAGACAAACGCCCAGAGAAGAGCTAACTGGCAGAGTGGGCACCTGCATCGATAAGATCCAGGGCCAGCAGAGCGGTTTTATCGGCCCCCCCTCTTTTTCCCAGCTTTTTACGGACCATGGCGAGATCGCTGACCATCCTGTCACGCCGGGGTTCACCCGGGAGCAGTTTTTCCAGCCCCCTGGCAAGTTCAGCGGGACTTGCCTTCTCCTGCAGATATTCCGGAACAACCTTCTTTCCGGCAATCAGGTTGACCAGCGAGACATGGCTGACCTTGGCCATTCTTTTACCGATAAAATGAGTAAGGGGTGAGAGCCGGTAGGCCACGACCATGGGGCAGCCCAGGATGGCAAGCTCCAGGGTGACGGTTCCCGAAGTGGCCAGGGAAAGATCGCAGGCTGACATCATGGCATAATGGTTCCGATCCATCACCTTCACCTGGAGAGAAGTGGCGGCAAGACCGGCTTTCTCCAGTTCTTCCAGGCTCACCGTTGAAGCCCGGGGCAGAACGAAA
>JBEPXR010000043.1:0-11868 GCA_041641775.1 Desulfobia sp.
ACAGGTCCGGAACCTCTTCATGCCGTCTACCACAGAAAAGCAAAGGATTTTCTGGAGCGCCGGCTTCTCCTGGGCAGATACAAAGTAATGGAGGCTTTGCAGGCCTTGAGCCTGCGGATCGTAGATCTCGATGAACTCAGGAGCATGGGGGGAGATCCGACAGCTTTCTACAACATCAATCAGAAAAATGATCTGGATAAACTGGAAAATGTGAAGCGAAAATAAGGAGTCGTTATGGCCGGCTGGACTGGGATCTCCCTTTTTGCAGGAATCACGGGACAGAAAAAAGCTGAAGCACTGCTGACGGATGTTGCCCTGAAACAGGGAATATTTATAGGTATATCTCTCACAACCACCTGTCTGCTGGCCTCCATGGCCACCTATTTCTTTTTCCGGGGGGAGACATACCTCTTTTTCATTGATTCCGCCTTTGCCGCGGCACTTTTGACCAATCTTTTCATTTACCGGAGGTCTCATCGTCTGTTGCCTGCCCTGCGGACCGGGGTCAGCCTGGGGGCCCTCACCATCATCTGTCTCACCTTTTTCGGGGACCAGGGGAGTGACGGGGTCTTCCTCTGGTTTTTCACGCTGCCGCTAGGGGCCATATTCTTATTGGGCAGAAAAGAAGGCATTTTCTGGACCATTTTCTATTTTCTGATCCTGATTGAGGTGATGTGGTACAACAACAGCCGGATCCTTGATACCTATTTAATCCGCTTTCTGGTGGCCTACATCATTGTAGCGCTCTTCGCCTTCATCTATGAATCCCTGCGTGAAAATATGCAGGAGAATCTGCGCCGGACCTACGATGAACTCTCAAACGCCAAAAAGACCCTGGAAAAGGCCTCGACTCAGATTTCCCGTTATCTGTCTCCTCAGATCAGAGACGCAATTTTCGCCGGATACACCAGGGCCAGGATAGAGTCCAAACGAGCCCATCTGACCTTCTTTTTTTCGGATATAGTTGATTTCACGGCAACAACCGAACACCTGGAACCGGAAGTCCTGAATGTTCTTCTGTCTTCCTACCTGGAAGAGATGTCCAGGATCGCTCTCAAACACGGAGCTACCATCGACAAATTCATCGGGGACGGCATTATGGTCTTTTTCGGGGCTCCGGAGAGTAAGGGTAGAGAGGAAGATGCCGTGGCCTGTGTCAGAATGGCCCTGGAGATGAGGGAGAAAATCAGTGAGATGCAGAACTTCTGGGCCAGACAGGGTGCTCAACGACCTCTGCAGGTCCGCATGGGAATAAACAGTGGCTACTGCACAGTGGGTAATTTCGGCACCGAGGACAGAATGGATTTCACCGCCATCGGCTCTCCAGTCAACCTGGCCAGCAGGCTGGAAAGCCGGGCTGAAATCAACTGCATCTTTATTTCCCGAACCACCTATCTCCTGGTAAAAGACGTCATCCATTGTGAAATAGTTGGCGATCTCGAGCTCAAGGGTCTGCTCGCTCCTGTCAGAGTGTACGAGGCCATTGCCGAGGTGGAGAAGGATAAAAACAATCCGGTGCCGGTCCAGGAGGAGGGAGAAGGCTATTTCCTTTCCATCAACCCCGAGCAGTTGACCGGGACTTCCAGGCAGGGACTGGTAACTGTTCTCCGAAAGAATCTGGAGACCTTAACGGAATAATCACCTTGACTTATTCGTTCTGTGACGTACCATAACGCCGGAAGAATCATCGGCTGATGAGCGAATATTTCCACTTTATGACCCATTTTAAAAGCGGAGGCAGACTATGTGCCAGATGAGCGTAATCCTCGATGACAACGGAGGAGAAAAAACGATAATGGAAAATGTCACTCTCCTCGAGAGTACGGACGAGGGTGTGGCGCTTAACGCCCTTTTTGAGGAACCGGTTCTGGTCGAAAATTGTTTTGTGAAAAAAATCGATTTTACAGGCGGTAAGGTTTATCTGGCTTCCAGCCAAAGGGGGTAACGAATATGGCGGAGAAAACGACTCAGGAAAAATTGCAAATCCTGCTGCCGCATTGGCTGGAACACAGCCGAAGCCACCAGGGTGAATTCAAGCAATGGCTGGAAAAGGCAAGGGACGAGGGACTGATCACCACGGTTGCCTCAATCGAGAAGGCCTTGAAAAGCATGAAGGAAACGGACGAGGCCCTGGAGGAGGCATTGGAGGCGCTGGGTGGTCCCATTGAGGACGGGGGGCATCACCACCACTGAAGCATGTCTTTGCCACGGTCAGGGGGAGGGGTGGAGAATGTTTCCCCGAACCTCGCCGACATCCAGATAAATGAGTTGATATGTATCCCGATTCTCCTTTATCTCCTCTCTGAGAGCCTGACTTACCGAGTGGGAGTCCTCCACCAGGTTATAGAAAGACGAGTCCACACCGATAAATCCGTCCAAAAGATGGACGAGGGTGTGAAGCACCTTACTTTCAAAGCCCTGGGGCATGGACTGCAGGTCTTCTACTTTCTCATAACCGTGGGCAACGAGCTCCTGGCAGAAGCCAGCCGCTGTTTCTTTGTTTTCAGCAATCCCCCGGTCAAGATGCTTCCAGAAGGAGTCCTCCTCAGCTGAAAAGGAAAGGGAATCATTGAACTTCACCGCGCTGTATTTTATCAGCATGGTCCGGTCCAAAAAACGGTTCACACGCTGTTTGGCTTTTTCCAGGTCGGAGGCTCTTACCAGAAACATGTGAGAAGTTATATGCTGCATTCTTGCCGCTCTCGAAATTGGAAGATTGAAAGATTTGATAACCGAAATTTATTCGAATATGGGCAGAGTGGAGAGTTCCATAAAACGGTTGATGAAATACTCGGCCTTCAGCTCCTGATTTTTAAAAGCGACCAGATCGACTCCGGCGCTGTGGGCATGCTCTTCATCCACAACCGAGTCCCCTATATAGAGGGTTTCTGATTCGGAACACTTGTAGTAGCGCATAATTTCGATGAGGGCGTCAGGCCAGGGCTTTGGCCGCGGGGCATTGGCGGCCGTCATGACCATGCCGAAGTAGGGGGCTATGCCGGAAGTATTGAGGATGCGGTTCATGGTATTGGTCCGGTTGGTAGAAATAGCCATCCCGCAGCTTCTCCTCTTTAAGAACTCCAAAAATTCGGGAAGATCCGGCTCCATTTTCATATAGTCCAGAAAGGGAGCGTAATCGACTTCAAGCCTGTGATCAAGGGCTCTGTCGATGTCATCGGGATAGTGACGAAAGATATATCGTACGGAGTCGGTCACACTGTGCATATGGACATATTCCAGCTCCTCCTTGCTCATGGGCGGATGGCCGAACGAGGCCAGAACATGGTTATAGAATTTCTCATTGGCGTATTTCGAATCGAACATGACGCCGTCGCAATCAAAAATAACGAGTTTTTTTCGTGTCATAAATACGTAAGGTCCATTTCCCGTTTCACGTGCAACAACTCTGAACTCTGAACTCTGAACTCTGAACTCTGAACTCTGAACTCTGAACTCTGAACTCTGAACTCGAAAATGCAGAATATAGCCTCGAATACGTATTATGGCAAAGAAATTCAGACTGATTTTCTAATCCTGGGCAGTGGCATATCCGGTCTCTCCTTCGCACTGAAGGCCGCAGAAATGGGAAAGGTGACTATCGTCACCAAAAAAGACAAGATAGACACCGCTACAAACCTCGCTCAGGGCGGAATCGCCGCCGTCCTCTCACGGGAAGATTCCTTTGAACTGCATATCCGGGATACCCTGGAGGCCGGAGCTGGACTCTGCAGGGAAGAAGTGGTAAGGATGGTTGTGGAAAGTGGTCCCGATCGAATCAGGGAATTGATCGAATCAGGTGTATCCTTTTCGAGAAAAGGTGGTTCTGACGATGCCCTTGATCTTGGCAGGGAGGGAGGCCATTCCACGCGTAGAATCGCCCATGCCAAAGATCTCACCGGCAGGGAGATTGAAAGCAGTCTGCTGGCCAGAGCCGCTGAGAATACCAATATAGACATCCTGGAAAATCATCTTGCCGTGGATCTGCTGATCGCCAGCAGAGCGGGGCTCCTCGCCGGGAACGACCCGCAGGATCGCTGCCTCGGGGCCTTTGTTCTGGACCGCCGGGACAACTCGATTTCATCCTATCAGGCTAAAGTGACCGTTCTCTGTACGGGCGGAGCCGGCAAAGTATATCTCTACACCACCAACCCGGACATCGCGACCGGTGATGGCATCGCCATGGCCTGGCGGGCGGGAGCCAGGGTGGCCAATCTTGAATTCGTCCAGTTCCACCCCACCTGTCTTTTTCACCCCCGGGCCAAAAACTTCCTTATCTCCGAAGCTGTGCGCGGTGAAGGCGGCAGACTTATCGATCAGAAGGGCAATCCTTTCATGCAGAAATATGATCCCAGGGGAGACCTGGCCACCAGAGACCAGGTTGCCAGGGCCATAGACCGGGAGCTTAAGGCGAGCGGCGATGATTGTGTCTACCTGGATATCACCCACAAGGATCCTGAATACCTGAAGAAGAGGTTTCCCAACATCTACAGCCGCTGTCTCAGCCTGGGAATCGATATCACCCGGGAGCCCGTCCCCGTCGTCCCGGCTGCACATTACGTATGCGGCGGTGTCATGACGGATATCATGGGCCGGACATCCATAAAAAACCTTTATGCCTTTGGAGAGACGGCCTGGACCGGCCTCCATGGCGGCAACCGCCTGGCCAGCAACTCGCTTCTGGAGGCGGTTGTCTTCGCCCACCAGGCCTACCTCCAATGCAAAAAAGACTGGCCGGAACTCAAGAACAAAGCCTTTCCGAAAGTTCCGCCCTGGTCATCAGGCAAGGCCGAGCGCATCGAAGAGTGCGTGCTTATAAGCCATAACTGGGATCAGATACGGAGATTGATGTGGAACTACGTGGGAATCGTCCGCTCCGAAAAGCGGCTCAATCTGGTGCAGCGCAGAATGGATTTCATCCACCAGGAGGTCATGGACCACTATCACGATTATCTGCTTACCCCTGATCTGATAGAATTGCGCAACATTGCCATCCTGGCCGATCTGATTATCAAGTGCGCGTTAAGCCGCAAGGAATCGAGGGGGCTGCACTATCTGATCGATTATCCGGAAAGAAGTTCCGGACCAGCTCGGGATACTGTTCTGGTAAGGAAAAATGGACCGAGTTCCACATACTAATCCCGGACACGCGCCAGAGTAAAGACTTCTACCCTTTTGGCTCCTGCCGCGGCTAAAAGGCGGGCACACTCATTGAGTGTAGTTCCTGTGGTAAAGACATCGTCAACCAGAAGGATACTGCGGCCCGCGACCTTTTCTTTTTTCACCACCTTAAAGGCCCCTCTCAGATTCTGTCTCCGTTCCCTGCCGCTTAGTGATGTCTGCGGCCTGGTGTCCTTAACTCTGCGCAGAATGAACGGATCAACTTTATTCTTTTCTTCAGGGAAAAACGCTTTGGCCAGAAGCATCGCCTGGTTGAATCCTCTTTGCCGCAGGCGTTTCGGGTGAAGGGGAACGGGGAGGATGAGCGACGGTGGTGACAGATCCAAACCGGCCCCTTTTTGAGCTTTCAGCCTGGCCAGGGTCTTCAGGCCAGTGGTGGAGCCGCCATACTTTAAATCGTGGATAAGGGGGGAGCAATGCCTGCTGTAAACAAAGAGGGCCCTGGCCTTGTGAAAAAAGTATTCCTCCCTTCTGCAAAGGGAACAGAGATGACTCTCTCCATTCCGGCTGACAAACACCAATCCGCATTTTGAACAGTACGGCGGTAAACAGAAGGATATACCGCCAATACAGGCTGAACAGAGAAAGACGGATGAACGGTTGAGCGGCTTCTTGCAGAGAAGGCAGGCAGGGGGGAAGCAAAGGTCCTTTATAGAACTTGCAAAATTGGCTATTATCTGCTTATTTAGCATATTCTGGTCCATCGGTCTGCAAATGCAGAGGAAAAAGAGAAGAAAAAAGAAAAATGAAGACCACCATATCCATCATCATTGCCTGTATAGCCGGCATAGCGGCACTTGTGGGATTGAAGCACAGCAGGGGAGAGTATTGTTCCCCCTGACTTCTGCTTTACGCGGCCGCGGGTACGGCCCTGATAGTCTATATTATCATGAAAACTATTCTGCCATAAACCTCCTCTGGTATGACAGCGGGTTCAACAAATTATCCTGCAGCATACACCGTTTACGAATGGCAATACAAGCGACCTATGAAAAACAGCACCACTAGTTCGGTCCTGGTAACCGGCGGAGCCGGTTTTATCGGGTCAAACTTCGTCCACCACTGGCTGCGGAAGAAACAGGGGACAGTTATCAACCTGGATAAACTGACCTATGCCGGCAATCCTGACAACCTGATCAGTCTGGCGGCCAACCCCGATCATGTCTTTGTCCATGGAGATATAGGCGACCGTCATCTCACCAGGGATATACTGAACCGCTACCGGCCCCGGGCCGTCATCAATTTTGCCGCGGAAAGCCATGTCGACCGCTCCATTCTCGGCCCGGATGCCTTTATCCAGACCAACGTGGTCGGCACCTTTCATCTCCTTGAAGAGGCCAGGGCCTACTGGACGAGGCTGGCATCCGACCAGAAGGAACACTTCCGCTTCCATCATATCTCAACTGACGAGGTGTATGGCAGCCTGGAAGAGGACGAACCTCCTTTCAGCGAAGAAAACAGGTATGCCCCGAACAGTCCCTATTCCGCCTCCAAGGCTTCCGCTGACCACCTTGTCCGGGCTGCCTGGAAGACCTACGGCCTGCCGGTGCTCACCACCAACTGCTCCAACAATTACGGTCCCTTCCAGTTTCCGGAAAAACTGATCCCCCTGATTATCCACAATGCGCTTAATGGAGAAAAAATTCCTGTATACGGTGACGGCGGCAACATCAGGGACTGGCTCTATGTTGGGGACCACTGCCGGGCGATCAGCACCGTTCTGGCCAGGGGCAGAACCGGCGAGGTCTATAATATCGGGGGGAACCAGGAAAAAACAAATCTCGAAATTATTCAGACCGTCTGCTCTATCCTCGATGAAGCCTGCCCGGATTCTCCATGGAAACCACACGCCTCCCTGATCAGCTATGTCCAGGACCGGCCCGGCCATGACCGGCGCTATGCCATAGATTCAAACAAGATAAAAACGGAACTGGGGTGGCGTCCGGAGGAATCATTTGCCACGGGAATACGAAAGACCGTGGCCTGGTACCTGGAAAATCGAGACTGGACCGCCAAGATCACCAGCGGGCAGTACCGGGACTGGGTGAAAAAAAACTATGGGGAAAGAGATGATGAATAGAAGGGGTATAATTCTGGCCGGCGGTTCCGGGACCCGTCTTTATCCGGTGACCCACGCTGTTTCCAAACAGCTTCTGCCGGTCTACGATAAACCGATGATCTACTACCCCCTCTCCATTCTGCTGCTTTCCGGCATACGGGACATCCTGGTCATCTCCACCCCGCAGGACACGCCGCGGTTCGAACAGCTCCTGAACGACGGCAGCCAATGGGGAATTAACCTGTCCTACGCAGTTCAGGAAAGTCCGGAGGGTCTGGCCCAGGCCTTCCTTATAGGCCGGGAATTTATCCGCAACCGGACCTGTGCCCTGGTCCTCGGCGACAACATCTTC
The DNA here is from genome assembly GCA_041641775.1 of Desulfobia sp. GTDB lineage: Bacteria > Desulfobacterota > Desulfobulbia > Desulfobulbales > SURF-16 > JAWLDV01. The sequence goes on from JBEPXR010000043.1 coordinate 7,590, forward strand.
TACGGTCCCCGGCTTTCCTCCCTTCTCAGGCCGGCAGCCGAGAAAACAGACCGGGCCACTGTTTTCGCTTACCAGGTTCAGGACCCACAACGTTACGGCGTGGTGGAGTTCGACCAGGAGGGACGGGTTCTGGATATCGAAGAGAAACCGAAAGAACCCAAGTCCAACTACGCCCTGACCGGGCTCTATTTCTATGACCAGCAGGTCGCCGATATTGCAGCGGGACTCAAACCTTCGACCAGAGGCGAACTGGAAATAACCGATGTCAACAAGTGGTATCTGCAACACGACCTTCTCGATGTCTCCCCCATGGGCCGGGGCTATGCCTGGCTGGATACCGGCACCCATGAATCCCTCCTGGAAGCGGCCCGTTTCGTGGAAATCCTGGAGAGACGCCAGGGTCTGAAGATAGCCTGCCTCGAGGAAATAGCCTGGCGTCTCGGCTATATCGATGATGAGCAGCTGGAAAAAATCGCCCGGCCTCTTAAAAAGAACAACTACGGTGCGTATCTGCTGAATCTGCTGCGATAAGATCATGCCTGTCAGATTCGACCTTATTAGTTCCACCTATGCTTACTGGTAAAGGAAAGTGATAATCGGATGAAAGTAACGCCAAAAGATATACCGGATGTCCTAGTGATTGAACCCGACGTTTACGGGGATGATCGAGGTTTTTTCTTTGAAAGCTTTAACCAGAGGCGCTTCCGGGAAATGACCGGGCTTGCGGTCAGCTTCGTCCAGGACAACCATTCCCGTTCCCTCCAGAATGTATTGCGGGGGCTGCATTACCAGATAAAGATGGCCCAGGGCAAACTGGTGCGGGTCATCCAGGGTGAGATATTTGATGTTGCCGTCGACCTGCGCCGCAGCTCTCCCACTTTTGGCCAGTGGACGGGTGAGTACCTCTCGGCTGAAAACAAAAAACAACTCTGGATTCCGGATGGTTTTGCCCACGGTTTTCTGGTGCTAAGCCAGGCGGCCGAGGTCCTCTACAAGGCCACCGATTATTACGGCCCGGAGCACGAACGCTGCATCATCTGGAACGATCCCGATCTGGCCATAACCTGGCCTCTGCACGGCCCTCCAGGCCTTTCCGCCAAAGACAGAGAGGGCCTGCCTTTTCAAGATGCCGAGGTCTACCAATGACAGAAATACTCATTACCGGCAGGGACGGCCAGGTGGGCTGGGAACTGCTGCGGGTCCTCCAGCCCTTGGGCAGGGTCCTGGCTCCGGGCCGGAAAGAAATGGACCTGACCGCAAGCGAGGCAGTGCGTCGGACTGTCCGGACACATAAACCGGAGATAATCGTCAACGCCGCCGCCTATACCGCGGTGGACCAGGCTGAAGGGGAGAAAGACAAAGCCTGGCAGGTCAACAGCCTGGCTCCCCGGGTCCTGGCGGAAGAAGCGGAGCGGCTCGGAAGCCTTCTCATCCACTATTCCACCGACTACATTTTTGACGGTAACAAGGAGGGGCTGTACAGGGAAGATGATCCTCCCAATCCCCTCAATGTATATGGCGCCAGTAAACTGGCCGGAGAAGAGCAAATCAGGAAAACAGGGGCAGATCACCTGATCCTGCGGACCTCATGGGTTTACAGTCGGCGGGGCCGGAATTTTCTGCTCACCATGCTCCGCCTCTTCAGGGAGCGGGAAAACCTCTCCATAATAGCCGACCAGACCGGGGCTCCAACCTGGTCCCGGCTGATCGCGGAAACCACCGGGATCATAGTTTCCCGGGCCCGGGAAGAACTGCGCACCTCCAGCTTCACCTCCGGGACCTATCACCTGACCGGCAGGGGAGCAACGAGCTGGCATGGTTTTGCCTCTGCTATAAAGAAGAGAACCGCCACCTTCCCGGATCAGGAACAGTTCAGGATCAAAAAACTGCAGGCAATAGCTGCAAAGGATTATCCTTCAGCCGCCCGGCGTCCCCGCAACTCCAGACTCAGTGTCTCGGCCCTGGAAGAGCGGTTCAACCTCAGGATGCCGCCCTGGGATCACTCCCTTGACCTCTGCCTGGACAGTTTTACCACTTCTTTCTGAGCATCAGCCTGAGCGATAGAGGCTCACCTTCCCGCATTATATAAGCTCCCGGGGTTTCATAACTGGTATCAAGGAGATTACGGACAGAACACTGCAGGTCGAGTCCGGAAGCAAAAAGATCCTCTACGGTAGCTGTCAAATTCAAGAGCGTCACCGGATCGGCGGTCAGCGTCTCACCCGTTCGGATACTTATAAGATCCCTCTCCCCGATATAATTGAGGTCGGCGACCAGCTTTCCTCTTTCCGCCGGCTCCCACTCCATGGCCAGATTGAACATGGTTTCGGGTCCTGTATCATAGGGTGAGTTGATATCTTCGAATATATTTTCCACGGTCCCATCCGGCCGGATGAAAACCGCGCTCAGGAGATGAAAGGTTTCGTCAGGACCATCACTGTCCAGCAGGGTCAGATTGGCTCTCACTTTCAGATTATCGGTGAGCGAGACCATTCCCTCCATCTCGGTGCCATAAAGATCCTGGGAATTAGGGAGGGAGAGGCCGGCATAGGTATCTTCATTGATATGATGCTCGATGCTGTTGGCAAAGGCTGCCAGGGAAAAGGATAACCTGGAGGAAGGTTTCAGGGAGAGCTGCAGTCCCAGACTTTCGATTTTTTCCTGTTCCGGCTTATCACTGGCCAGCAGCTGCCTGGAAAAAGGGGTTCGATAGGCGGTTCCGTAGAGCAGTTTGGCAACCCAGCGGCTGGAGGGACTGTAACTCAGGCCGCTGCTGAAACTCAGTTTGTCCTGATAGTTGTCATGATCGTCAAAACGGAGTCCAAACCAGAACTTGAGCTTGTTAAACTGGTGGGAGTATTGGCTGAAAATAGACCAGAGCACATCCTGGTAATCTTCGGTAATCAAAAAGGGAAGAAAACTTTCGTTTTCAGGCCGGAAGAAATCTGGAAAATAGCTCTCCCAGACCGGAGCATTACTGACATCCTTTTTCCTGACGGAAAGACCGCCGGTCAACAGACCCTGGGCCGTAAAAAAGGTATGGTCATAAATGAGTTCACCATACCAGGTCCGCTCCCTGACTTCGATCTCCTTGTCAACGTATTCGTATTCCGGTCTGAGCTCGTTGTAAAATCCGGTGAACCGCAGTGAAGATTCCAGGCTCAGATCCTTCACCGCCTCCAGCTTCAGGAATCCGGAGGAAGTACTGCGGCTTTCAAGCCAGCTCAGACTCTGATCGGCCACCACATACGGATGGTTGTTTTCGGTCAGCCGGAGGCTCACCTCAAAAAGATCCTGGACACTGAAGCGTCCGCTGGTCTCAAAGTACCGGCTCCTGCCCGGCTTCTCCCTGCCGTAGCGCTCCTCAGGAGGGGCAGCCTGGCCGTCACCGTTCCAGAAGTTTATCACCTCGGCCTCCCTCTCATCTTCTTCTGCCCTTCTGGCGCTGAGAGACAAAAAGCCGTCAAGACGTGATCTGCTCGCCCCCATGTTGAGAAAGAAAGCCTCACTGTTATTCTCGAAATTTGCTCTAACCCCGGTCTCCACCCCCTGAATACTGCTGCCGCGCCTTGGAACCACGTTGACGATGCCGGCAAAGGCATCGGGGCCCCAGAGCACGGAGCCGGGTCCCCTGACAATTTCGACCTGCTCGATTGACGCCAGAGAGAGGTTGTAATCCAGCTGATGCAGGGACTTGTCACTGTCGGCTATCAAAGGAACGGTGTCGTAGAGAAAAAGGGTGGAATTGGCTATGCCGCGGAGGTACGGCAGAGTTCCCCAGGGCTTATCCGCCATATAGAACCCCGCGGTCCGGGAGAGGGCTTCACTTAAGGTGGCATGTCCGTAATCAAAGAGTTCTTCCCTGGTAATGACCCGGGCTACAGCAGGAGCCTGCCAGGCACTCTCTTCCCGGCGGGAGGCAATGGACTGGACATCGATATCCTCACCGACGAACATCAGCATAGTCTCTTCCTCACTGCCGGCAGCAGCAATACTTTCGGCACCAGTCACCCGGGGCAGGCTGAAAAGACAGATCACCAAGGTAATGGCTGTCAGCACAGCTCCGAAGGGGAAGATATGTCTATCAAGAATTCTCCGCAAATCCATCCTCTTTTTGTAGAATTACGAATTAGAGATTATGAGTATTTTCATAAACTTCGGGCCCCTGATTCTGGCAATCCTGCTGAAATAATGGAGAATTAGAAAATCCAAGGAACAAAAATAAAGGCCTTTTTTTTGCGTCCTCTGCGCCTTCGTAAGGAAAATCAATATTTCCGGA
>JBEPXR010000044.1:0-11866 GCA_041641775.1 Desulfobia sp.
TAATGTTTCTGATCGCTTTTTTCGCGGCTCCCCTGGCGGCCTGGCTGTTCGGGACTCCCAGGGTCGCGGATATCGTCCGGGTCATTTCCTTTTCTTTTCTCATTTCCATCCTGGGAATGGTCCCCCAGATTATCCTTTCCAAGAGATTAAGATTTCAGGCGCTGAACATCATCCGGGGGCTCTGTGCCCTGGTGGAATCGATCCTTGCGGTGCTTCTGGCTCTTTACACCGATCTCGGCTACTGGGCCCTGGTTATCGCCATGATGGTCAATGAAGTATTGCTGTGTACAGCCCTGTTCTTTACAGCCCGCTGGAAGCCAAGCCTTCGCTTCGATAAGGAGAGTTTCAGGTACCTGTTCCGATACGGCATCAATGGACTCGGGTTTTCCATTACCAATTATTTGAAGCAGAACCTCGATTACCTCCTGGTCGGCAGACTGCTGGGTCCTCAGTCCCTCGGATTGTACGAATTTGCCTACAGGCTGCCTCACCTGGTGCATGCCAGGATTTCCCGGCCGGTTGCCGCCGTCGTTTTTCCTGCTCTCTCCAAGGTCCAGGATGACGACAGCCGCCTGATCCAGGGATATCTGCTCGCAGTCAAATACGTCTGCCTTATCACCTTTCCGCTCCTGTTCGGGCTGGCCGCAGTCGCGGATGTAGCTGTGCCGGTTCTCTGGGGGGATCAGTGGCTGCCGATCATCGCCCCCCTTCGTCTGCTCTGTCTCTGTGCCGCCCTGAGGATGATTCCGCAGTCAATCGGTGCCATTTTCAAGTGCAGAAACCGTCCGGACCTGCCCTTCAAGATTTCCCTGGTTGGTCTTGGTTGGACAGCTCTGGTAGTGTGCATTTTAGGTTATTACTATGGCTTGATGGGGGTAGCTCTGGGGATGGTTCTCTCTGTCGTGCCGGGATATTTCTCAATGATAATCGCTTTCCGGATGGTGCAGGCCCGTTTCGATGTCCTGTTCAAGTCTCTAAATCCTGTTTTGATTAGCTCCATTGCCTGCGGCGTAGGTGCCTACGTACTTTCAGCCGTTCTCCAGAATACGGCCTTCCCCTCCCTGGGCGTACTTATCTCAGCGGTGGCAGCTGGAGCCCTGGTCTATTTTCTTGTTCTCCTCTATGGGTTTCCGGAAGTGGTCCGAGAAGTTTGGGCGGTCGGCGAAGAGGTGCTTGGGAAAAGACTGGAGTTGAAGTGGATCAGAAAGTTAATCAAAACCGTTTGAGATGGGTAGGATTTTTTTCAGGCGAATCGGGTGATGCTTGTGTATCCGTATAGAGATTACTCTGGTATAATTGACAGAAAAAAAATGGAAAGGTCTTATCAACCGGTATGATTCCTGAGTGAGAAAGCATGTTAGACACTATCAAAAATTATATAGATCCTCCTGAGGACAAGTTCCATATATTTTTCTTGCATATTCCGAAATGCGCGGGCACGTCCGTAAATCGCTCCATTATCGGACTGTATAAACCCTGGCGCAAGGGACAGGCGAATAAAGTATTCCACCTGGATGAGAACGCGGCGCGCAATGCCGAGGAAGTGCTTGAGATCGATCAGCGTCAATTGCGCAATTCCCTGCTGGCTTATGCGCTTTCCTGTGAAAATAGTAAACTTGTTATCGGTCATTTCCTCTTCTCCGAAAAAGTCCTGGAAGAGTATAAGGATAAATGGAATTTCGTCACCGTACTCCGGCACCCCGTGGACAGGTGGTTGTCTCACTACTATTACAATCTCAACAGGCCCCATAAATATGAAATAAACGCCGCAATTCACGAGTTTGTCGAAACGGAGCGGGCCAGAAAGTTAGGCGCTCTGACGGTCTCCCTTTTTTCCGAAGGCATGAACGGATCCGCCCGGCATATTGATGCGGCAATAAGCAGGGCAAAAAATAATCTCAAGCAGTTTTCAATAGTTGGTTGTTCGGAAAAAATGGCTGAGTTTGAATCTGAGTTTTATGCAAAATTTGGCAGGAAACTCAATGTGCCGCGTTTAAATATCGGCGGCAAGCGGCACCTGGAAAAGGATATCGACAAGAAGACCTGGAACAGGATCTGGTCACTGTGCCAACCGGATCTCGAGTTGTATAGGGAATTCTTCAAAGACGTTGACGACCCTGTATTGTCCTGAGTGCGATTTTCCTTATCTCAATATTGGAATGAAATAGATGAAGGCGTTTTTATTGCACAGTGTGGCAGCTAATGGTGGGGATGAGTTATTATGCCAGGTTTTAAAAAAAGGACTGAAGGAATTTGCAGGAATTGATCTTTTAGCTGCTTCTACAAACAACGTATTGTCATATCCTTTTATACCGGTCCCTAACAAATTTCTTAATCAGACAATCCTGGGAAAATCAGTTAGCAAGAATAAATACATATGTAATTTGTTGAGATATTCAAGCCGGTTTTCATTACCGCTATACGTTCAACTTTTGTCAGTTTTTGATAAAGACTATAGGTCGTTTTGTAAAATACTTCCTGATATTGACATTGTAGTATTATGTCCAGGAGGTTTCCTGCATGAATATTACAATTTAAGTTATATGTGTAATCTGGTCGAAAAATTTTATGATTTAAATAAAAGAATTGTCATATTTGGACAATCTATCGGACCATTTAACAGTATGGAAGGAAAAGATTATGCGAAAAGGATATTTAACATTACGGAAAAGATTTATCTAAGAGAATATTATTCAGCTCAGCATATTAAAAACTTAGATCCAGCACTGGTTGATAAAGTAGAAGTGTCTACTGATATTGCGTTTCTCTATAACAGACTTACTTCTACTGCAATAAAATCGGAAAAGGAAATTCCTTCACGAAGAATTTTGCTCAATTTTAGAAAATGGTCAGATCACAACATTAGTGAAGAAGATGTCATAAATAAAGGGGTATTAATAACTAATTATCTTTTTAATAAGGGTTTTCAGCTCGAGTTTCTTTCAACATGTCAGGGAGTGAAAGGCTATAAAGATGATTCAGAAGTTTCCGCAATTATACTGGAAAAAGCCAGGATTTTAAATCCAGATATTAATGCTGTTATTCATAATACCAGATATACAATTCAGGAATATTTGGATGTTCTTGAAGGCGCAGCATACTATATAGGCATGAGAATGCATGCGGCTATACTACCAATATTGAAAAATATTCCCGTGTTAAATATTGGATATGAACCTAAATCCAAAGGAGTGTTTGAAACCATTGGCCTCGAAGAATTTGTTTGCAGTATAACTGACTCCAGCGATGATATTTTATTTAAAATAGAACATTTACTTAATGCCGATTATGAGTGCTTGAAAACAAGGTTTTTAAAGGGGTTACAAGTTGGTGAAAAAATATCAGCTAACACCTTTTTTTCTCTGAAAAATTTTATCGTAGGAAAATAAATATAAATGTTTCATCCGATTAATGAATAGTGCCCTGGTAGAGACGAAGTTTGAAATATAATCCTTCAAACCTAAGGCCTCTCTTTTAAGGAGGTTGATTTTGTTGATTATCCCTCCTTCACGGAATCACTGGTTATCGGGGTTATAATAGTTTAACATGCCTTCCTGATGATAGGTAATAGCAGGTGAAATTTATCCAAGGGATTGACACGCAGGCATCATCGTGGCATCACCGATTCAGAAATCTCAACGTTTGATCAAGAAGTAATAGCTTGCTTTTTGGACCATCCGTTAGCAATAAATATAAAAATAGAAATTATGAAATTGTGTATTGTTCAGCCTAAATTAGATAATACCTCAGAAACCTTTTTTCAAGCACATGCCAGTAAGCTTCCTTTTCAAACCACGGTTATTTATTTTAATGAAAGCATTCCATATATGAATGATTCTCCCATATTATCTCAGAGTTTCTTTCAGCTGGGAATGAGAAAAATTACGAGACTGTTGAGGGGGAAGCAATGGAACTGGGAAATTACCTCGGGGCTTAAAAGAGCTTTCCGGAACAAAGCTGATGTTATATTGGCTGAGTATGGACCAACAGGAGTAATGGTCCTTGAATCAGCAGAATTAACCCGCATCCCCTTAGTAGTTCACTTCCATGGATTTGATGCAAGTGTGTTTGAACTTCTTGAAAGACATAAAGAAGATTATCAACAACTATTTAAAAAGTGCGCTAAAATAGTAGTCGTATCAAATAAAATGAAAAGCGACCTGATCCAGCTTGGTGCTGATGAAAATAAGATCACCCTCAATCCATGTGGAGTGGATACGGAACACTTTGTTGGAGCCCAACCCGAAAAGCAGGGACCGGTCTTTCTGACTGTCGGAAGATTTGTTGAAAAAAAAGCGCCATATTTGAATATAGTTGCTTTTGCAAAGGTCGTAGCGGAGCATCCTGAAGCAAGATTAAGGATGATTGGCTCGGGTCCACTTTTGGGGATATGCAAAGACCTTGTTTTTACGCTTGGGCTTTCTGATTCGGTAAAATTTTTGGGTGAGTGCACTCACGACCAGGTTAAGGAAGAAATGCTTAAAGCACGAGCATATATTCAGCATTCGATTCAGGCGTCAGATGGAGATTGTGAGGGGACACCGGTAAGTGTAATGGAAGCCCAATCTATCGGTTTACCAGTAATTTCTACAAGACATGCAGGTATCGTTGATGTGGTTGACCATGATGACACAGGATTTCTTGTAGACGAGAAAGATGTTAATGGTATGGCGGACTATATGATAAAAGTTATAGAAGACCGGGAGCTGTCATCAAGGATGGGGTATTCCGGGAGGCAGAAAATTAAAAATAATTATTCAATGAAGAAAAGCATTGATAGGTTAGCAGCTGTAATAAATGAAGCGGCTGCCACGGGACGGCCTCACTGAGATTTTCTTATGCGAGTTGACTTCATGATTATAGGTGCCCAGAAGTGCGGCACCTCCACCCTGTTCAACATCCTTGATTCACACCCTGGTATTGTGGGCAGTCGTCCCAAGGAGCCTCAATTTTTCAGTACTTCTCCTGACTGGCGAAAAGAGATAGATGATTATCACAAACTCTTCAATCAAAAAGAAGGAGTTTTGTACCTGGAAGCCTCAACGACATACACGTTCTATCCGCTAAGAAACCTCCGCATCTGGGAGGCTATTTATGAATACAATCCCAAAATGAAATTCATCTATCTGGTGAGAAATCCGATCGACCGGGTCATTTCAAGCTACATGCATGCCTATGAGCGGGGGTTTACCGATTTGGCTATTGAAGAAGCCGTTACGGAGAGGCGGCAGCTTATTGACGTGACGAGATATTACACCCAGATACGGCCTTACATAAAGAAATTCGGCAGTGACAGGGTCCTCATAATCGACTTTGAGGATTTCATAAAAAAAAGAGAGGCGGTTTTGCTGCAAATCGCTGATTTTATGAGTATCGACTACAGCCAGTTTGCCAACCATGAAAAAGTCCACACCAACGCTTCCCTCGGCGGCGGCAAGAAGCACCATAAGTACGATAAGCCCTCACTGCCGTTGAAGGTAGTTCGAAAATTCCTGCCGCCTTTGTGGGACAGGATGATGGATAACAGCCGGCGGGCCTTTGCCAGAAAACCGGAGCTCTCTCCTGAGTACAGAGAGATGATAATCAATATGCTTGAACTGGAAATAAGGGCATTGGAAGGGCTGATGGATAAGGACCTCTCCCATTGGCTGACATGGGAGAAGCCCGGTTCAGCCTGAAGATCAGAGCCTCCGGCGGATAAACAGACAACAATGGACATTTCTATCGTTTTGGCGACCTTTAAAAGGCCCGAAATCCTGCACCGCACCCTCGGCAGTTTTCAGTCAATGAAAAACGGGAATCTGAAATGGGATGTCCTGGTAGTTGATAACGCAGGCGATCCTGAGACAAAGTCCGTTGTCGAGGCGTACCGGGACGCCCTTCCCATCGAGTATCTTGTCGAAGCCGCCCCCGGTAAAAACCGGGCCCTGAATCGTGCTGTCTCAGACGTACAGGCGGAACTGGTGGTTTTTACCGACGATGATGTGATCTGTGAACCTGACTGGCTTATCCGGTTATGGGATGGAGCGGGTCGCTGGCCCCGTCATCTCGTTTTCGGCGGACGGGTTCTGCCCTTCTGGCCAAGGGGGTTCACACCCCATGATTTGGGAAATCCTTATTTAGTCGGGGCCTATGCTGTTGCCGACTGGGATATACCGGAGGGGGAATATGAACCGGAAAAAGTGTTCGGTCCGAACATGGCTGTGAGAAAACGGATTTTCGACGAAGGATGGCGCTTCGATGTCACTGTAGGGCCCAGTCAGGACGGCAATTATATCATGGGAAGCGAGACGGAATTCGCCCGGAGGCTCGATGAGGCCGGACATCATCCTGTTTATCTGCCCGAAGCCCTTGTTCACCATCAGATCAGGCCGGGGCAGATGGATTTTAAATGGCTCAAAAAAAGAGCCTATAAAGCGGGCCGCAGTTCGGTCCTCAAAGAAGCCGGCAAGGGGGCCTCCGCCTCCAGGGCAATGGGCGGGGTGCCGCGCTACCTCTACCGCCGCCTGCTCGAGAGTGGGACGGCGTATATGGTGAGTACCCTTTTTGATCGGCCTGATAAAATAGAAGAAGGCATGAGATTTTATGTCCTGAAGGGAACCATAGACGAATACCGGCGGCTGGCGAAGAGATGCAGATGAGCCCTGATTGCACAGTCAGCGTTATCATTCCCGCTTTCAATGCCGCTCATACCCTGCCGGAGGCTATTGATTCCGTCCAGGTTCCGGAAGGGGTGAAAGTTGAAATCATCGTCGTGGACGACGGCTCGACCGACAATACCGCTGAGGTCCTGCAACCCTTTATTGAAAGCGGCTCAATCAGATACGAGGGCAAGGAGAACGAGGGGGCGGCCGCCGCCCGGAATTATGGCCTGAAACTGGCAAAATACCGATATATTGCCTTCCTCGATGCCGATGACGTGATGACTCCCGGCAGTTTGTTGAACAGGTTGCAGGTATTCGAGCGGTTTCCCTCCCTTGATGTCGTTTTCGGTGATTATTTCCTTGTGGAGGAGGCCAGGCGGAGCAGATCCCCGGACCAGCGCAAACCCGTCCTCGCCGGCAAGGGATTTCCGTCATCCGCAGCAGCATACATCGATCGGGAAGAAAACGGCATATACCTCTTCAATGAGCGTTTCCATCACTTTTATCTCCGGGCCACGCCCAGGCCGATCTGGACCGGGGCGGTGATGATTTCCCGGCGGATAGTCGAAAAAAAGGGCGTATTCGACACCACCTATGCCATTGGCGAGGACAATGAGTACTGGCAGCGCCTGATCACCGGCAATTCCGTGGGGTTCGTCCCTGAGCCGGTCTCTTCCTACCTGCATCATCGCAGCAATCTGACCAGGGACCCCGTCAGATATATGGATGATGAAATCCGATACAACAGGCAGTTGTACTCCTCGGCCAAGACGGAGTGCCGGGAATATTTGAAAGATGTTTTTTTCCTGCGAAGGAGAATAGGAAGCTGTCATTTTAATAAAGGATACCACTATTACAGGAGCGGTGTGATGGCAAGGGCTCGAAAAGAAATGGAAAATGCTATCCGCTGCTGGCCTTTTAACCTGAAAGCGTATAAGGTGTTACTGTTGAGCATGCTGAAAGTGAATTCCGCTTCAAGGAGAACGGGGTAAATTGATGGGAGTGAAGGTTTCAGTCATTATTCCCTGCTTTAATTACGGAGCTTATCTCCCAAGGGCGGTGACGAGTATAATAAACCAGACCTGGAAAGACTGGGAAATCCTGATCGTTAATGACGGCTCAACCGACAATACTGACGCCATAGTCGGAACACTGCCCGTTGACCACTATCCTATCCGCTATATCGGCCGCCGGGAAAACCGGGGGCCTTCCTATACGCGCAACGAGGGTATGAACGCGGCTGAAGGCCAATTCCTGGCATTTCTTGATGCCGACGATGAGTGGTATCCTGAAAAACTTGAACGGCAGATCAGGCTTTTTCAGGATGATTCTTCCCTGGGGCTGGTGGCTGCCGGAGTTCATCTCATAGATGAAAATAAGGGGATCGAAAGGCGTTACCTTCCTTCCCGATTCCCGGACAGGAAGACGCTGGTTCGCAGTATGTTGATGAAAAACGTTATCCCTGCCACATCTTCGGTGGTTATTCGAAAGAGGTGCATCGACGATCTCGGGGGTTTTGACGAAGATCTTCGCTTTGCGGAAGATTGGGATCTCTGGCTGCGCATCGCCTCAAAATACGGGGTTAACTTCATCCATGAGCCGTTGATTCGCTTTTACGAACATCCCAACAATGTCAGCCGGGATATCTTAAAGATGAGCGAAGGGCGCAAGGTCGTAATCAAGCGCCACTCACCGCGGTTGCTGCGGGAGGGGCTGGTGCGGCGCATCGATGTGTTCAGGGCTTTGTCATACTGCTATCTCGGCAATGCCAGGGGGTTCCAGAATCTGGGTATCAAGAGGGGAAAAATGTTTTCAAATTCCCTGAAAGCCATTTTGTTATATCCCGCAAAATGCGACGAAAAGGATGATAAATACCAGCTCCTGATCAAAAGCCTCCTGCCCCGGTCACTGGTTAATTTGATCAGCCGGTCCTGAACCATAACAGTTAAACTGAGAACTCCACCTTCCACGCTGATTTTCGGTACTCCCTCCCTGGTCCGTCCCCGGAAGAGAATCGTTTTCCTGCAGGTCGGATGGTGATCTTGCAAAAATTCGGCAACCAATACCAATGAATCCTGGCAGAATCTTTAATGACGCATACCTGATCGCCCGGGCGGCGAGCTCGAATCTCCTGGCGAACCTGGCTCCTTCGACCTACTTGAAGCTGACTCATCAGACAGGGCGGGGCAGTGAAGACGAGACGCCGGATTCGATTGCCGGGTATTTCATCAAGTGTTTCGAGGAATACGGAGAACAGTTGGGCCTGGTGGGTGAGGATTTCGGCAATTTTCTGGAGAACAGGGAAGTATTGGAATATGGTCCGGGTGATACTCTCGGAGTCGCTTTCCTGTTCTATGCTTATGGAGCGCAGCGGGTGACCTGTGTCGACCGTTTTCCCATGGCGTCCCCGGACAGGGGACGGGAAGTCCTCCGCGCAATTTACGACAGTCTTGGTCCAATCCGGCAAGAGAGGGCTCTGGCCTCCCTTGTCGAGAGAGGCGATTTCGGTTCGGGGTTTAAGCCGGAATGTCTGCGATACCGCACTGATCCCCGGGGCTTGAGCAAGGAAAAGGAACAGTACGATTTGATAGTATCACGGGCCGTCCTGGAGCACGTCAACAACCTGGAAGAAACATTCAAAGACATGAAAAGGGCGCTCAAACCGGGTGGAGTCTGTATTCACCAGGTTGACTTGAGAAGCCATGGACTGCATCGGGATCACCCCCTGGATTTTCTCTCCTGGTCTCCGGTTCTCTGGCAGTTGATGCATTCAGGGAAAGGGGTGCCCAATCGCTGGCGAATCGACATGTATCGGAAAGCCGCGGGAAAGGCGGGATTGACAATTACCAGGGTAGATCCCATTCAGACACTGTCCCCTGAAATGGTCAGGATGGTGAGGCCAAAGCTGGCCGCTCCGTTTCAGGATGTTTCAGATGATGATCTGGCGTGGCTCAACTTCTGGCTGGTGATGACGGTATGAAGGTTCTCGTCTTTACTACCGCCTACCCGAACGAACAGCAGCCCAACCTGGGAGTTTTCGTCAGAGAGAGGATGAGCAGGGTGGCTGAGTATTGTGAAATAAAGGTGGTGGCCCCGGTACCTTTTTTCCCCGGGGCGGGCTTTTTGAAGAAGAAATACCGCGCCCGTCCTCCTTATAGGGAATTTCAGGAAGGTATAGAGATCCTTCATCCCAGATTCTTTCTGATTCCCCGGTTCTGTAAAGGGCTGGACGGAGTGTTTCTATTCCTGTCATCGCTCTGGACAGTCTTCGGTCTGCGGAGAAGGTTCGATTTTGATTTGATAGATGCCCATTTCGCCTATCCGGACGGCTTTGCCGCGATACTGCTGGGACGCGCCGTGAGACGGCCCGTGACTATAACCCTGAGAGGGACGATTAACCGGCTGATTCATTATCCTGTCAGGGGCATGTTGCTGAAATGGGCTTTGAAAAGAGCCGACCGGGTATTTTCGGTTAGCCGCTATCTGATTGATCTTGCCTTGGAAAATGGTGCAGACCTGACGGAGGACAGGGTCAGGGTGATACCGAACGGAGTGGATACCGAAAAATTTTCCCTCCTTGATAAAATTTCCTGCCGGAAAGACCTCGATCTGCCTCTCGAGGCACCCGTGATCGTTTCAGTAGGAGGGTTGGTCGAACGGAAAGGCCATCACAGGGTGATGGAGATTCTGCCCGCACTTTTGGAAGCGTATCCTGATCTCCACTATCTTGTTGTGGGCGGCGGCAGTGTGGAAGGGGATATGACTGGACAGCTCCGGGAGCTGGCTGCCAGAAGCGGCATTACTGATCATGTTCATTTTGCCGGAGAAATTGATCATTCCGAGGTTAAAAAATACCTCTGCGCCGCCGATGTTTTTGTGCTGCCCACCCGTTTCGAAGGCTGGGCCAATGTCTTTTTCGAGGCCATGGCCTGTGGGCTGCCTGTTGTTACCACAAGGGTGTGCGGCAATGCCGAGGTGGTCAAGGAGGGCAGGAGCGGACTGCTGGTCTCTTTCGGTGATCCCGATGCCCTGCAGCTTGCCCTGCGGAAAGCACTGGCCCATGACTGGGATCGTGAAAGCATTATCAGTTATGCCTATGAACGTCCATGGAGTCAGGTGGCCCGTGAGGTTCATCAGGCCTTTGCCGATGTCCTCCAAAATAGGGGGTAATGGGTTGAGCCGGGTCAACGTCTTTTTAACGGTCGATACCGAGCACAGCATAGGAGGCGCCTTCAGGAATCAAAATCTGAAGCCGGTCGGCAATGAAAAGCGCATTATGGGTCGATTCAAGGGCCGGGCCTGGGGAATACCCCTGCTGATGAAAATCGCCGATGGATTCGGCCTGCCCCTCACTTTCTTCGTCGAAGTACTCAATCATCACTTTTTTGGCCGGAAGGAGAGTGAGGAGGTATGCGGTAAGATCATTCGGAATGGGCATGATGTGCAGCTTCATCTTCATCCCAATTACCGGAATTTTCTTTTGAAACGGCCCCAGGAGCTGCGGTTTCCGGACTGGATGAGCGCCTATGATGGGGAGGAACAGGAACGAATGCTGGCAGAGGGAGTCGGGCTTCTCAGCGAATATGGCTGTAAAAAGCCCGTCGCTTTCCGGGCCGGATGCTTCGCCGCTGACGAGGAAACTTTGAAGGCCCTGTATCGCCAGGGTTTTTTCATTGACAGTTCCTACAATGCCGCCTTCCTGAATGATTCCTGCCATCTTCCGGATCGAAAAATCAACGACGCGGCCAGGTGGCATGGTATTGTCGAGCTGCCGATAACGAATTTCCGGGAGGTCGCCCATGTCAGGCCTTCCTGCCTGAAACCCCTTGATATAAATGGAGCCAGTTTCAAGGAAATTGAAGCCGCCCTGCGCTTTGCCTCGGCAAGAAAGATGAACTGCGTGACTGTCCTTCTTCATTCATTCAGTTTTATTAAGGCCTATGATGTCCAGTACAGCCGCATCAGGATCAGACGAAGCGTCATTCGCCGGTTTCGGAATCTGTGTCGTTTTCTTAAGGAGAACAGTTCGGTTTTCAAGGTCCGGACCATGGGGGAGCTGACGGAAGCAGATATAAAAGAGATGCTTGAGGAACCGGTCAATGAGTTTGCAGAGGTTCCCGCCCTGGTGTCGGTCCGGCGCCTGGGTGAGCAGTTGTTCGACCGGCTCTAACCGGAATCGGTAATTGTGTGAGGAAGAACTGTTGACGACAAGGGAGGGGAAA
>JBEPXR010000045.1:0-1252 GCA_041641775.1 Desulfobia sp.
TTCGCCAAGCTCAGGCCCATCTGACATTTCCCCCTTCCACTTTCGCAGAAAATGATGACAGGGTTAAGCCTTATATATTCTGTGCAGGTCTCAATTTCACGGACCTGCCAGGCGGACTCATATTATGCCATGCAGAAGGAACTATCTGATAAGAGCCGCTCAATAAAAAAACTACCCCTGTATCAAGACCTGCACTGAAAACCAACTCGTTTACCGTGCGTTCTCTTTACTGGACAAGAACCTGTCTTCCAAGGTTCCCGGCCGCCGCAAATTTAAAGTGGGTTTAAGTGGAGGTGAATTCTGGAGCCACCTTGCTTCATCTAATTCAGTCGACCAGTGAAGCAACAGGAATTTCGTGTTGTGACGCCAGGATTTTTTTATGATAAGCTGTTCAGCTCAGCATCCCAGATTCGCCATTCTTGCGATACTGATGATCGTATTCCTGCCGTCCCGGGCCCGATAGTTGATCCTGACCGGCTGTTCCGTCTCAATCGCACGTAATGAGGGAAAACCTTCGAGGATCATATCATCGCTGGTTTCCAGACGCAGGTGCTTTGTCCGGGAATGCTTAACGATAAGGTAATCTTCCTTAACCCTTACCACCTTTCCCCTGACAAGCACGGTACCGTCATCGAGTTCAAATATTCCGGATCGAGGTGCTGATTTCGTTGAGCATCCCCCGCCTGCAACCAGAAGAATTATAGCTAAAAACAATACGAGTATTTTTGTTTCTCGAAACCTTAATCCGTCCATGATTGATAATCCTCTCAGTTTGATGGTATAAAAAGTTGCACTTACCAGATGTTATGAGGACCTATACCAGTGATTATCAATTGTTTCAATAGCAATAACCAATAAAAATATGACGAAAAAATTTTCTGCCAGCCCTCATACTTCAGTATCCGAATATCGCCTCCACGAACAGAAACGACGTTACTGACACATTGTCTCAGGATTCAGTGGACACCTGCAAAAAAGTACTCTTCGCAAATCCTGAATAAATACTACAATAATAATTACAATGGCAAAGAGGAGAGCAAAAGTGGTGGTGAAGATGTTGGGGTATATTTTCGCGGGGATTCTTGGATTGATTCTGATCTGGGCAGGGGGAAGCGCCATGACGGAGCGGGGGGTGAAAGAGCCTGAATATCAGGTGGAAAAGAAAACCGCCGAGTATGAGATACGTATCTACGAACCCTATGTGGCAGCAGAGATTGAGATTCCACCCGGAACCGAAGATCCACTGGGAGCC
>JBEPXR010000045.1:1262-11789 GCA_041641775.1 Desulfobia sp.
ATTCAGGCAGCTGTTCAATTACATCGGCGGTGCCAACAAGGCACGCCGGAAGATGGATATGACCGCACCTGTCCTGCAGGAAGAACCGGAACCGGAGAAAATACCCATGACCAAACCGGTCCTGAGCCGCCAGGAGTCAGGAGCCACCAGAGTCGCCTTTGTGCTGCCGGAGAGGTATACTCTGGAAACAGCACCGGTTCCCGAAAACCCTGACATCAAAATCCGCGAGGTTCCAGGCCGGCGGGTGGCGGTGATCCGCTTTTCCGGCTATGCCGCCGCGGAGGAAATGGCCGAAAAACGGCGGCAACTTGCCGCTCTTCTGGCCGAAGATGGCCATCAGCCGGTGGGGAAGTACCTGGAAGCCTATTACAATCCACCCTGGACCCCACCGTTTATGAGGCGCAATGAGGTCATGGTTGCCATCAAATAAGCCGGCGGAAAAATCGATAGTGATCGACCATACTTACCGCTTACCGGGTAATTTTCCAAGAGCATCTTTTTTATCCCTGCAAACTCCTCATTCCAGTCTTCCACATCCTGATCCTTTCCCCCTCTTTCAAGGGGCCAGCACAGATCACGCTCTCTGCACCTGTACCGATGTAATAAATATATTTTCCTCCTCCCTGTAGTCTCATTCTGAGCGAATCTGTTTCGTCCCCGCAGCCTGCCCCTTACAAACATTTCTAAATACCTTATTTTGTTTTAAATATCAAATAGTTACACCTAAAACATAACACAAATTCCCAAAAAGCGTCGAGGACAGATTTACTCAGGGAAAAGATGAAGATCAAAAATATACAAGAATAATGTTAAAATGGCTGAACTTTTGATTTACGCATTGGTAATCGATAAAGAAAGATAGGTATTTAGCCTCTTAAATTTCCTGAGAGGGGGTATAAAGATATGCCATTGACAAGACGTACGCCATAACGTACACTATAGTAGTGTAAAATCAGAATAACCGGAGGTGTAATATGCCTACACTAACTGCAACTGATGCAAGATCAAATCTGTACAGGCTCATTGACGAAGCAGCATCTTCTCATGAACCCATCGTTATTAAAGGTAAACGTAGTAATGCTGTTTTAATTTCAGAAGATGATTGGCGCTCAATACAGGAAACTCTTTACCTGTTGAATATCCCCGGTATGCGTGAATCAATTCGGGAAGGCTTGGCTACTCCGATTGACGAATGCTCTGAGAATATCGATTGGTAATGTGGCGAATTGTATTCACCAAAAAAGCTAAGAAGGACGCAAAAAAAATATCTGCTGCCGGGTTGCGTTCAAAGGCAGAGATGCTGCTTGATATACTGAGAAATAATCCCTATCAGAAGCCTCCCCCCTATGAAAAGCTTATAGGTGACTTAAACGGAGCTTATTCCCGCCGTATAAACATACAGCATCGTATGGTCTATCAAATTCTTGATGATCTAAAGACTGTCAAAGTCATTCGAATGTGGACTCATTATGAATAGCTTGAAGGGAAGAAAGGGCAAGCTTTCAGGCAGTCTTCATCTTTGC
The DNA here is from genome assembly GCA_041641775.1 of Desulfobia sp. Taxonomy (GTDB): domain Bacteria; phylum Desulfobacterota; class Desulfobulbia; order Desulfobulbales; family SURF-16; genus JAWLDV01. The sequence continues at coordinate 2,786 of JBEPXR010000045.1, forward strand.
GCGGAATTGAGGCAATGAGAGGGGCAACCGATTAGTGTCCCAGCATCTATCTACGGGCTTATCTACTGAAAAAGCAGGACGAAATTTTCAAATATTTCCTTGTGGAAGAAGCCCAGCATCTCCTCTCTCATAACGATGAGCGCCTCAAAAGGGCGCAGAGAGCGCTTGTAGGATCGTTCGGCGGTGAGGGCGTCAAAAACATCGGCGATACAGCAGATTCGGGCATAGTCATGGATTTCGTCACCCTTAAGGCCGTGCGGGTAGCCGTTGCCGTCTTCCCGCTCATGATGCTGCATGCAGATTGTTCTGCACTCTTCGCTCAAATTACCCGTCTCCTGTAAAATTTTAAAGCTCTGGTAGGGATGGACGCGCATACACTTCATCTCCGCTTCGGTCAGGCGGGCTGGCTTATTCAGGATCTCCGGGTCCACTCTTACTTTACCGAGGTCATGGAGAAAAAATCCCGCCCCCAGTTCATGGAGGTCGTGCCTTTTTGTGTTTCCGTAAAGTCGTCTGGCCAGAAAAACGCTCATAATGCCGACATTCACCGAGTGAGTATAAGTATAGAAGTCGTGTGAGGTAAGACGCAGCAAGTTGCGGCTGGTCTCCTCATCAGCAAGGATCAGGTCGGCAACCTCGGCTATGGCCTGTTTGGATTGTCCGATGACCTCACCGGTTGGCTTGGTAAAGACATGGTCCAGAATCCGGAGTGACTGCCGGTAAACGGCCTCGGCCTTCCGGTGCGGCGGCAGCCGACCGTCGTGAATAATGGCCCGCATCTCTTCGGTCATCATTTTTTCAGGGTTCCAGTTGTCGGGAGGCTTCCTGAGATCGAGGTTGTCCGGCTTGCCCCCCTTCCCTGACTCATTTTTCCCTGGATGGGTGATGCCCTGGAAATCCTGGGCAGCCCGGGATTTGGAGGAGTCCACTCCGACAGTCTCAATTCCGGATTCGGCAATCTCCGCGAGCTCACTTGCCGAGGTTATGAGAAACCGGTTGCGCAGGAAGGGATGATGCAGCCATCTCTGCGGCAGAATCACGTACATTCCCACTTTAAGCTCTTCGACTGGCAGTGAATAGATCATGCATCAGCAATATCCCATCATTACCGAAAATGCAACTGCCGACGTCATCTTGTCCACGGGCCGGGCTTCCAACAGTCCGGCCGCCTTTGAATCCCGGCATGACCTCCCCTTTTATGAGAGCATCTGTGCCATATATCAGACGACGGTCTTTTATTTTGACGCCCCGGGCTGGAAAATGGCGTGACAGTCACTATATGAGAATGTCATTAATTTGCATCGTCCGAGAAAACGTTAACGATTTTGTTGAACCTGACGAAGAATTACCTGAAGGAAAATAACGAGGTCCAAAAAGTCTCTTGAGAATCTTTTGACAATCTCCGGTAATTGCAGTACGATCGGCCTTCCAGCATTTTTCTTCGCCCCACTCGCAAATCCCAGTTGACAAGCTATCTGACAAACCTTTCTGACAAGCCTGCACGGTAATGCGCTGCACGGTAAAAAACCGTGACAAGCGACCGGACCCGCCCGTGGTCCGCACCTTCAAGTCCCAGTACAAATGGAGCGTGTATGAAAGCGAGTTTTGGACCGGTAACCAGAATAGAAGGTCACCTGAATGTCAGCACAACCATTGAAAACAATACCGTAACGGATGCGCGCTGTTCCGGGGAGATGTTCCGCGGCTTCGAAACCATCCTCCGTGGCCGCCATCCCCTTGACGCCCAGCAGATTACCCAGCGAATCTGCGGTGTCTGCCCTTACGCCCATGGTATTGCCTCTTCCTATGCCCAGGAAAATGCCTATAATCTCAAAGTCCCTCCCAACGGAAGGATTCTGCACAACCTGATCCAGGGCGCTAATCACCTCTACGACTATCTGCTCCACTTCTACCAGTTATGCGCCCTTGATTTTGTCGATGTCACCGCTGTTACCAAATACGCGGGAAAGGACAGCGAGCTGGTCAAGCTCAGGGAATGGATCAAGGCTGAACTGGCTTCCGGCCGGAAATATCCGGCCGCCCCTTTTCTGCCCAGACTATCCGGGAAGTATATAGAAGATCCGGAGATAAATATCGGCGCTCTGAAAAACTACCTCGAGGCCATGGAGATCCAGAAGAAGGCCAACCAGGCCTCCGCCATTTTCGGCGGCAAGTTTCCCCATGCCACGGCGATTTTCCCGGGAGGCTGCAGTCAGGATGCCACCATAGATCTCATCGTTTCCTATCAGTCCCTTATCAAGGAAGTTCTCGATTTTTATCATAAAAAATACATCCCCGATATCCTGGCGGTTGCTGAAGCCTTTCCAGAGTACTGGAATATCGGGGTCAGCCGGGGAGGAATGCTTTCCTTCGGTCTCATGCCCCAAGGTCCGGAGCCTGACGCCGCGCGTCTGCTGGCTGCGGGTGTCCTGTTTGACGGCCGGGTGGAACCCGTTGACTTTGAGGAAATCACCGAGGACGTCAAATACTCCAGGTATTCCTCAGCATCCGGGAAGACGGTCAGAAACGGGGAACTGGAGCCCGCTCCCCATAAAGCTTCGGCCTACTCCTGGGTCAAGGCTCCCCGCTACAAGCAGCAAATGGTTGAAGTTGGTCCGGCCGCCAGGGTCATGGTAGATTATTTCCAGAACAACAACTCCCGATTGAAGGAACTGGTCGATACCTTTGCAGCCCAGGCCGATATTGAAGCCTCCCAGCTCAACTCAGTCCTGGGCCGCCATCTCTGCCGGGCCGTTTCAGCGGTGGTCATAGCTGAAAATCTCCTGGAGCAGTGTGAGTCTATCGACCACGGTGGATCCACCATGTCGGATTACGATATTCCCAAATCAGGAGAAGGCTTCGGTGCCACCGAAGCCTCCAGGGGCGCCCTTGTCCATTACATCCGTCTCAGGGACCACAGGATCGATAAATATGAATGTGTCGTTCCCACCACCTGGAACTGTTCGCCCCGGGACGATCGGGGAAATCCCGGAGCCCTGGAGTCGGCCCTGATCGGAACCAGGATAGAGATTCCGGAAGAACAGATCGAATCGATCAGAGTCGTCCATTCCTTTGATCCCTGTCTGGCCTGTGCGGTGCATTGATCAGGCGGCAAAATCGGGGAATCGGACGGTGTTTTTTTTCGGTTTTCAGGCGGACCGGAAGCATCCGCCGGCAACAGGAACGGGCCGGAGGCGCAAATCATCCCCCTGAGGGTCGGCTCATAAGATAAAACGGAATACACAAGGAAGAAGTATGTTAGACAGGCGGCAGTTCCTTAAGATGGCGGCAACCCTGAGTGCAAGCTTTGGATTGACGGGATTTCCCGAGCCGGTGGCCGCCGGTTTGAAAAAAATCAAGCCGGAGAAGATTCCCAGACTTCTTTACCTGCAGGGACAGTCCTGTACCGGCTGTTCCGTTTCACTTCTCCAGTCTGCCTCGCCATCACCGGCCACCATGATAACCGATTTCAGCCAGCTTCTTTTCCACGCCGATCTGTCGGCGGCTTCCGGCCCCCTCGCCCTTGAGCTGATTGATGATTGCGTGGCCGGAAAGGCGGGTGAGTACTTTCTGGCCGTTGAGGGCTCTATCCCGGACAGAATGCCTGATGCCTGCCTTATCGGGGAAAAAAGCCTGCACCGCTATCTGCTGGAAGCCTCCGAAACCATGTCGGGGGCCATAGCCGTGGGAAGCTGCGCCTCTTTCGGAGGAATACCCGCGGCCGAGGGGAATCCCACCGGGGCTGTCAGCCTCCCTGAATTTTACGCTAAACGCGGGGTAGATAAACTTCTGGTCACCATTCCGGGCTGTTCCGTCCATCCTGACTGGGTCTGGCAGACGATTACCCATCTTGTCAAAGTCGGCCTGCCGTCGCTGAACAAACACAACTCTCCCAGTCTGTTCTTCGGGGCCACCGTTCATGAGAGATGCCCGCGCTACCACTACTTCCAGGAAGAAATTTTCGCCGCCAAACCAAGTGATAAGGGTTGCCTCTTCAAGCTGGGCTGTCAGGGCCCGACCACTTCGGCGGACTGCCCGACCCGGTGGTGGAACGGCGGCAGGAGCTGGTGCGTGGGTGCTGGGGCACCCTGCATAGGCTGCGCTTCCCCGGAATTCGCCAGGAAGAAAAATTTTCCCTTTTATCTGGCCTGATCAGGGTAGCCCCGAGACCTGCCTACCCGGCTGATATTTGCCGAGGCCGAACAGGATAGTGAAAAAAAGAGTCGTGAAAACTGAAAACCGGAATGCCGTCATTGGATGGATTAGGAAATTTAAGGACCAGTAACTCTGCAGGTAAGACTATCATGAAAAGAAACATAATAAGCCGGATGCCCATTACCTTGAAGTTCGTTCTTTCTCTGGTCATCTCCCTTACCGTGGCTATTTCCGCCGGGGTGTATATGTACGGCAACCATCTCAGCCATAGGCTGACCGACTCCTATCTCGGGTCGGTCAGGATTCTCTCCCAGTCTCTTCATAACGCTGTGCAGGATTCACTGCAGCGGGGGCAGATGAAAAATTTCAAGAAAATTCTGGACCGGCAGAAAGAGATCAAGGGAATAATCGATGTCTCTCTCTACAACAGAAACGGCCGGGTGGACATGTCGACTTCCGGGCATTCCAGGGAAGGAAATATGCTGGACAGCACTATCCTGGGCCGTCTGAAGAGCGACAAGGAAAATATTATTCAAACCGGTGAATCTACAGTGCAGGTTTACATTCCCCAGGTCACCAATGTTGACTGCATACGCTGCCATCATGAATGGCGGGTAAACGAGGTCGACGGGGTCATTTCCCTGACCTACGACCTGCAGGGGCTCAATGAAACCATAGCCGAGCAGAGAGGTATTCTGGTCACCGGCGGCATTGTGCTGCTGGTTCTGGTCACCGTCATTATTATTTTACTGAGCGGAGCCATTGTTGCCAGACCGATCAGAATGATGACCGGGGCCATGAACAAACTGGCGGACGGAGATGTTTCGGTGGAGATTCCGTCCAGGGAAAGAAGTGATGAAATAGGCAGAATGGCCAGGGCTGTTGCCATTTTTAAAGACAATGCCATGGAGCGGGAGAAACTCCGGGAAGAGAAAAAAGAGTCCCTCCGGAATATGGCCGCTAATTTCGAAGAAAACGTGAGTGGGATGCTAGAAAAAGTTATCGGAGAACTGAAGGAAGAAGAGGGGCTTATCGACAATATGGCATCGAATATGCGGGAAGGGCATGAGTACTCCAATAACGTCCTGGGAATGGCGGAGCAGACTTCGGCCAATGTGGAATCCATTGCCGCTGCCACGGAGGAATTGTCCGCCTCCATCAAGGAGATAACCGGGCAGGTCGAGAAATCCAGCGGGATATCCCAGGATGCCGTGGATAAATCGGAAGAGACCAACAGGCTGGTAATCCAGCTGGCGGAGTCAGCCGACCAGATCAATGAAGTGGTGGACCTGATTTCCCAGATAGCCGAACAGACAAACCTGCTTGCCTTGAATGCCACTATTGAGGCGGCCAGGGCCGGAGATGCCGGCAAGGGATTTGCCGTTGTTGCAGGCGAGGTCAAGAATCTGGCCCGGCAGACCGGAGAGGCCACCGACGATATAGCCGGCCGGATCAGGGACATCCAGAAGGTGACTAATGATACGGTGGATTCCATCCAGTCGATAAGCCAAACCATCTCGGACATGAATGCCATCGCTACCGAAATCGCCGGCGGCATGGAACAGCAGGAGGCCACAACCAGGGAGATGGCCGGCAATGCTGCGAGTGCGGCCCGGGATACCCAGAAGACACACGAAAGTGTGTCCAGGGTGGCGGACATCACCTCTCAAACCCGTGAAGCTTCGGACTCCGCTCTGGAAAGAGCAGGTGAAATTTCCGAACGGGCTGATCAGCTGCAGAAACAGGTCAATCAGTTCCTCGACCATCTCCGCGGCTCCTGATAGAGGAAGATTGAACCGCTCCATTCGAAAATAGGGCTAACCTCCTGTCGATGTGGACCGGTTCGATTTCCGCATTTCTGTAATTTTTCCGAAATTTCGAACAATTTTTTCAGAAACTTTCACTTCCCTGCCCCAAAGGACGATGCGTCAGCCCCCTTTATTTCAGCGCCCTGAACAAAGCGCCGTTGGTATATTCGGAAGTCCTGATACCCGTGCCACCAAGATATTCAACCTCAGAAAAACCAGCCTGCTTCATTAAATTGACTTGATCCCCAACTGGAATCGTCCCGCCTATTCATTGAGACCAGGCTTCCAGGCTCCCTGTCAAAACCGGAGGTATTTCATTTTCCGCCACAATATCTGCAAACTGTAATCGCCCCCCGGTTTTTAATACTCGATATATTTCCTGGAAAAGATGCAGTTTGCGAGGTGAAAGATTTATGACTCCATTAGAGATAACAACGTCGAACATATTTTCATTAAAAGGCATTTCTTCGGAATCAACCTGTATTATTTCAACATTCGAGGCATCGAGTTTTTCGATATTCTTCTTTGCCCGGTCAATCATTTCCCTTGTCAGCTCTATTCCGTATACTCCGCCATCAGGTCCGGTCAACCGGCTGGCAACGATCAAGTCGAAGCCTGCTCCGCTTCCTACATCCAGGACGACACTGCCTCGAGAGATGTCGGCAATAGAAAAAGGATTCCCCACGCCACAAAAGGCATTGATCAACTCCGGTTGGATATCCTTCAGAATAGAGGAATCATAACCCAGAATTTCTGCCCCTGCCTTTCCCGTAGGATATTGAAACATCCCCTCGGCGGAGGACGATGCGGCAGCATATTTCTTTCTGATGACCGATCGAATTTTTTGAAGATCTTCAGAGGGTATGCCATCCGGATTCATTCTATCCGAATCAGCATCATCATTCCGGCGACCGCCGGATTCTGCAGAAGGAGGTCAGCAGTTTGAATTAAGATTGCTTTTGTCCTGTTCCGGCATAATTTTCTTCTATTGTCAGGTGGTGATAGAAGTATTAACGATGCAACAAGGTCTCAAGGCAAAATCACTCAGAAAGATAGCGCATCACGACTGTTGTACTTGGTTTTAAGCCTTACTAACCCTGTAACTGTTCAACAGAGCAGCCCTGCGTGCCATATTATACCATCATTTCATTCCTGCAAAAACCAATAACCCGGGGCAGATCTATTCACCAACCTGATATTCATTTAAGAGGCTCACCACGCTATTGTCAGGAATGGAACTGCCAGGCTGCAGTTAGATACCCTTTTACTGCTGTTTTTTCTGCCCTCCTCTTTTTTAAGAGAAATTTTTGACAATTACCGGCCATTGAAGTATGGTCAGACCTCCTGCATTTTCCCGTCTTACCTGAAAGCCCCCAGCTGACAAGCATTTGACAAGCCTTTCTGACAAGTCTGCATGAGTGTGAAAAATAATTTAGACAATAATTCTGCATCTTTTTCCTGGAATCAGATTATGAAAAAATTACCTATTCTCCTCTCAGCCCTTCTCCTGCTCCTGCCTGCCGCGGCAACGGCTCTCGAAGACAATGGCCGCCAGAGCTGCAGGGTCTGCGGCATGTATATCCATCTTTATAAAGACACCTCAGCGAAACTGACCCTCAAAAACGGTAAGGTCAGGCATAGCTGCGGGGGCGCCTGCATGCTCCGGCTGGTCAACGATCACGGCGGCCCGGACGCCTTCAGCAAAATCCTGGTTCACGACTGGCAGAGTAAACAGGAACTGACAGCCGAAAGCGCCGTCTACGTTATCGGCAGCAAGCTGGTACCGGACATGATTCCCAATATCATCGCCTTTGCCGAGCGTGATGAGGCCGAGACCTTTGTCCAGAAGAACGGCGGTGAGATCATTGATTTTACCCAGGCCCTGCTCAGCATCTCGCCCATGGGCATGACCATGCCCACCAGGATCAAATCGGCGGTCCTGCCGGCCCAAGGAGCTACAGGGATTGGCCTCGGATATATGAGGATGGAGATGGATGATGTTCTGGCAGGCTCGGAAAGTATAGATCCCCGTGACTTTGCAGGGCGGCCCGGACAGATGATGGGCCCCAAAGAAATGACCTCCGAAGGCGAAATGCTCATGGTCAGCCACGGCCTCAAGGACAATCTGACCCTTGACCTGAAGACGGCCTACATCGAAAAGGAAATGGAGATGTACACCATGGGGGGCAGGGGAACTACCACTTCCAGGAACAGCGGTCTCAGCGATATCGGGGTCAGTCTCAGGTACGGCCTGTGGAAAAACACTTTTTACAGCAAGTTCCTCTCCCTCCTTGGGGAAGTCACCCTGCCTTCCGGTGATTTCGACAGCCGGTACATCGGCTCACCAGGCCTGCAGCTCGGAACCGGAGATTTCAGCGGTACGGCGGGGCTCCTGTTCTCGCACCGGCAGGGCAGCTTCTGGTTCCATTACCTGCTCAGTTACCAGCACAGGCTGGAAAACAGCGACAACTATAAATACGGCGACGTCACCCGCTTCGGTGCCGCTGTCCATTATACCCCCGACTACAACCTGATGATCGGCCTGGAGGTCGACGGCGCCGAATATGCCAAAAATGAAATCAACGGCGTCAAGGTCGACAACACCGGCGGCTTCAGGAGCTACCTGACCGGTGTGGTCAACTGGCGCTTTCTCACCGCCCTGGGAGGCAACTTCAACCTCCGGGTGGCCGGGGGCCTGCCGATCTACGAAGATATGAACCACTATACTATGGGCGGCATGGAAAAAGCACAGATGGGCGGGGGCTCCATGTATAACTTCATGCTTAGTTTCAAGAGACGTTTCCAGGTAAACTGGTAATCCCTCCCCTGCCCCCGCTGAAATCTTGCCCCCCTCCTGCTTTCAGCATATAAGCAGATAAGGTTTTCACCTCGACAACCAATCATTGTATGGTCAGCGAATCCTGCGCCAGAATAATGGAAGAGAGCTCTGCCATAGAGGCGTAATAGGAGACAAACCGGTCTGTTTCCAGGCTCTCATACGCCTTCAGGTTATGGGCCCAGCGGAAACCGATCGGCTGATA
>JBEPXR010000046.1:0-11634 GCA_041641775.1 Desulfobia sp.
CTGGCAAATTAGCGGCTGAGGCTGAACTCGAAGAGCATGATGAAACTGAGCAGGAAACCGGAGTCAGCGTCAAAGAGGACAACATGTAGACAGACAGGAAAGGCGCTTCAATAACAGGAGCGGGGCCTGAGGATGCTGGCCTGCTTTCCATGATTATTTACGATTTATATACGATTTACTAAGTTCAGGAGCAACCATGGCAAATAAGATTAGAGTATACGAGTTGGCCAAAGAAGCCGGCATGAAAAGCAAGGTTTTGACCACTCAGCTCATGGAGCTAGGCTATGATGTCAAAGCCTACAATTCTACTCTTGATGAGAATACCGCCGAGGAGATCAGGGAAAGGTTGGGCCTGAAAAATATAAGTGTGGAAAGAAAACGAATTGAAAAAGCGGGCCGGACTGTAATAAGGAGGAGGCGTAAGCAGAAGACTCCCGCCGAAATTGAAGCCGAGGCGCCGGCCGAAGAGCGAAGGGATATCTTGCATGAGCCCGAAGCAGCTGACGGTGAGGAAGTGATAAGAGACACTGAGCCGGAAGAAGCGGCGGACTTTGAGCCGTCGGCTCATGAGGAAGTCCCGGTTACTCCGGATGAAAAGGCCGCAGAGGCTGCAATAACGGCTGTCGAGGTTGAACCGGAACGGACAGCCGTTGGGGAGGAAGAAGTTCCAGAGAGTGAAGAAGGCATCACTCCAGCTGAAACCGAGCCGGAACCACTCAAGGACAGGGACGAACAGAAAATTTCAGCTCCCGCAGAAAAGCCAAAAGTCAAGGGACGGCAGCAGGTGGCAAGATTCGTAGGCATGACCGATATTCCCGTGGCCAAGCCGGCCGAGGATAAAATCAAACACAGGAAGCCTGCCAAACCGGGAAAACCTGCTGTGGCCGACAAGGTCCAGGTTCCTGCGGAAGAGGCCGCCGGCGGCAAGAAGAAACCTGCTAAAAAAGGTAAGAGATTTGTTACCTTTGAGCATGATGAAGAAGAGACCCTCCGGACAAGAAAGAAAGCCTCTGTGAAGGGCAGAGCAGCGCCAAAAGTTGAAGAGGAAATTCTGGTGGAAGGCGACAGTTATCTGTCCAGGGACGCAAAAAGAGGGCGCAGGAAGAAAAGAAAAAAAGAGCAGCCTCAGGCGGAGGGTTTTGCCCCGGCTGAAACCAAGGCCATTAAGAAGCGGATCAAGGTGCTGGAATCCATAACTGTCAGCGAGCTGGCTCACCGTATGGGGATCAAAGCCAATGAGCTTATTGCTAAACTCATGGGTCTCGGGGTAATGGCTACCCTGAATCAGCCTCTGGATGTGGACACTGCCTCACTGGTCGCTTCTGACTTTGGTTATGAGGTTGAAAGGAGTGAGACCGATGAACAATCTCTCCTCCATCTGGAGGAAGAGGAGAGTGCCGGAGTCGGATTGCCCAGACCGCCGGTCGTAACAGTTATGGGACACGTTGATCATGGTAAGACATCCATACTTGACGCTATCCGTAAAACCGATGTAGCTAGTGGTGAGGCAGGCGGAATAACTCAGCATATCGGTGCTCACTATGTGCGGTCCCCCCAGGGCGATCTGGTTTTTCTGGATACGCCCGGCCATGCAGCTTTTACCGAAATGCGGTCAAGGGGAGCCCAGATTACAGATGTAGTTGTTCTTGTGGTTGCTGCTGACGATGGGGTCATGGACCAGACGAAAGAGGCAATCAATCATGCAAAGGCAGCCGAGGTCCCCATTCTTGTGGCCGTTAACAAGATTGATAAGGATAATGCCGATCCGGACCGGGTGAAGAGGGAACTGGCAGAGCTCGAATTGCTGCCTGAGGATTGGGGTGGAGAAACTATTTACTGCGAAACTTCGGCTAAACAGGGAATCGGAATTGATGATCTGGTGGACAATATTCTCCTTCAGACCGAAATCCTTGACCTGAAGGCGAATCCCGACAGACGGGCCAGGGGCTGGGTTGTCGAGGCCCAGATCCACAAGGGCAGGGGGCCTGTCGCAACAGTTCTCGTTAAACAGGGGACGCTTCGTGTAGGAGACAGCTTTGTGGTGGGCCAGTACCATGGCAAGGTGAGATCCCTCTCCGATGACAAAGGAAGTAAGGTAGAGGAAGCAGGACCTTCCAGACCGGTGGAGGTTCTTGGTCTGAGCGGCGTGCCCCAGGCCGGGGACGAATTCATAGTCCTGGCCGACGAGAAAATGACCAAGAGTGTCAGTGAACAACGCCAGCATAAAGCCAGGGAGTCAGAGCTGGCCAGTGCTACCAAAATCTCTCTGGATAATCTCTTCGAGAAACTCCAGGAAGGAGAAATGAAAGAGTTGCGGGTCGTTCTGCGGGCAGATGTGCAGGGCACTCTTGAGGCTTTCAGCAAGGCCATTGAGGACCTGGCCACTGATGAGATTAAAGTCAAAATCATTCATGCCGGTACCGGCAGCATCGTCGAGTCCGACATCCTGCTGGCTTCGGCCTCAGATGCTCTGGTCATAGGCTTTAATGTGAGACCTGCAGCGAAAGTCAAGAGCCTTGCTGAGATTGAAAAGGTTGACGTCAGATATTACGATGTTATTTATCATGCTTTGGAAGACATCAAAAATGCCATGCTGGGAATGCTGGAATCCACCTTTGAAGAGAAGGTCATCGGTACCGTCGAGGTGAGGGATACCTTCCATGTCCCCAAGGTAGGCACTATTGCCGGCTGTTATGTCAAAGAAGGCATGGTAGATCGAAATGCTAAAGTCAGGCTGTTGCGTGACGGTGTCGTGGTCCATACTGGTGAGATAGCTTCCTTGAAGCGTTTCAAAAACGATGCCAAGGAAGTCCAGGCCGGCTATGAATGCGGAATAGGCATCGAAAAGTACAATGATATAAAGATCGGTGATCAGCTGGAAGTTTTCGTCCTGGAAGAGAAGGAGCCTGAACTGTAGTGCCCGATTCCGAATGTATGAATCTCAACTCTACTCCTAATGAGCAAAGATAAATCCAGATTCACCCTTCCAGATGGACTGGCTGAGCAACCGAGCAGAAGGCCGGCCAGGGTGGCTGACCTTATCAGGAAGGTTCTGAGTGAACAGCTTTTACGGCAGATCAGGGATCCGGCTTTGCAGCATGTATCCATTTCAGGCGTTGAGATGACCGGGGATCTGAAACAGGCGCGGATTATGTTTTTTTGTAATGTGGATGAGATCGACGAAGTGAAGAGGGGGCTCACCCGGGCAAAAGGCTTTCTCCGTAATCAACTGGCCCGGGAACTTTCCCTTAAGTATGTTCCAGATCTCAAATTCTATTATGATACCGGTCTGGATCAGCAGGAGAAGATGGAAAAGCTCTTTGCCGATATAGCTGATGAAGAAGACGATGGAACCAGCCCTGAAAACAATAGTTGAAAAGCTGCGCGGAGCAGAAAAGATCCTGATCGGGGCCCACATTTATCCAGATGCCGATGCCATGGGTTCAGAGCTTGCGCTGGGGGATATTCTCCATTCCATGGGCAAGGACGTTACGCTTTTTATTGAAGAGCCGGTGAGTCATCATCTCGAATTTCTGCCCGGTTCGGAAATGTTGATTACCAGACCACCTGAGGCCGAACTCTACGATTGTGCGGTTTCCCTCGACTGTGGCGACTGGCGGCGGCTCGGCAGCTATAAGGAAGTCTTCAGCCAGGTTGATCCGCTTCTGGTAATAGACCACCACGCCGGACACGAAAAATTTGGTGACTACCGATGGGTGGAGACGGACAGATCTTCTACAGCGGAAATGGTATACGAGCTTGCGGTGGCCCTTGATGTGAAACTGTCCTATAACGCGGCCTACTGCTTGTATGCCGCCATTGTTGCTGACAGTGGTTCCTTCAGTTATGCGAATACCGGAGCCCGGACCCTGGAAGTGGCCGGTGAGCTGGTCAAAAAGGGTGTGAGACCCGACGACGTTTCTGCCCATATATATGATAATTTCAGCAAGAACAGGCTGCAGCTTCTGCAGATAGTACTGTCGACCCTGGAACTCTATGAAAATGAGAAGCTGGCAATAATCACAGTTACTCAGGAACATTTTAACAGAACCTCGACGAATGCCGAGGACACTGAATTGTTCATCAACTATCCCCGCTCCCTGGTTACTGTAAAAATTGCCGGATTTATCAAAGAAACAACGAAGGATCTGATCAGTGTCAGTCTGCGCTCCAAGGGGGATTATGACGTCGGCAGAGTTGCCCGGGGACTTGGAGGCGGTGGCCATCCCAATGCTGCCGGTTTCAAGGTTCGAGGCGGAGAGATTGATAATGTCAGACAGCAGCTGTTGAAGGAATTGCAGCCACTTTTGCGGCGAGAGAACTGAAAAGATTTGACAGGATTGCCGGAATTGACGAGAGGTGACAATCTCCCAACAGTCAGTGGCATAGCATTACTTGATAAACCGGTGGGACCCACTTCGTTCCGAATGGTTCAACTTGTCAGGCGTGCTTTGCAAGTGAAGAAGGTCGGTCATGCCGGAACCCTGGACCCCTTTGCCTCGGGGCTGCTGATTGTTTGTGTGGGCCGGCCTGCGACCCGTCAGGTCAATAATCTGATGACGGGGGAGAAAGTGTATGCTGCCTCCCTTCAGCTGGGGATCGAAACCGACACCCAGGACCGGACCGGCGCTGTCACCTCGAAATCAGCAGTTTCGGAAATGAGCCACAGTCAGGTGCTGGATATTCTGGGGAGCTTTGAAGGTAAACAAATGCAGAGGCCGCCCTCCTATTCGGCTCTCAAGTATAAGGGAAAACCTTTATATTATTATGCCAGAAGAGGAGAGACCGTTGTCAAGGAGCCCAGGGAGGTCTTCATAAAATCAATTTCTCTGGTTTCTCTGGAAAAAGATATATTGCAGATAGAAGTAGTCTGCAGTAAAGGTACCTATATAAGAAGCCTGGCTTCCGATATCGGTGCTGCTCTGGGCTGCGGCGCTCATCTCCAGGGTTTACGGCGCCTGCGAAGCGGAAAGTTTTCCGTGGCTGAGAGCCTCTCCGGGAAGAAACTGGAAGAAGACCGCAAATCGGTAAGAGAACTGCTTATCGCCAATATGCTTCCGGTTGAGACAGTTTCTGCTGGAGTCTGACTTTGCTGGCAAATTGGCGACAAGGTCATTCTCAGACAGTATTGTCTCCGCTCAGAGATGTTTCTCTGAGTTAAATTTTGAACGCAAATTTTGGAACTCGTAGTCAATATAAGGAGGTTGAAAACGTGGGATTAGAAACTACCAAAAAAAAGGAAATTATTGATAAATTCGGTAACCATGACAATGACACCGGTTCTCCCGAGGTTCAGGTGGCATTACTCAGTGCCAGGATTTCCTACCTGACAGATCATTTTAAAACACACAAGAAGGACCATCATTCCCGAAGAGGGTTGCTGAAACTTGTCGGTCAGCGCCGCAGGTTGCTGCAGTACCTTAAAAAAATCGATATTGAACGGTACCGTTCAATTATTAAGCAGCTCGGTATCCGTAAGTAGTTTTCATTAATTATCAATTAGAAGTTGCGGGAGAGTCGGAAGCCACTCGATTCCGGTCTCAAAAAAGACGGCAACAATCATCCGTGATTTCTAATAAGGAGAAGTATGTACAAAAAAATTGAAATTGAACTGGCTGGCCGTACTCTTTCCATAGAAATGGGCAAGATGGCCAAGCAGGCCAATGGTTCGGTCGTCGTTAGCTATGGAGGGACAATGGTGCTGGTCACTGCGGTTACCAGTCGTAAACCGAGAGACCAGGTCGATTTTCTTCCATTGACCGTCGAATATCAGGAGCGTTTTTACGCTGTGGGCCAGATACCGGGCAGCTTCTTCCGCCGGGAGATAGGCCGTCCCAGTGAGAAAGAGACTCTCACCAGCCGTCTGATTGACCGTCCCATTCGCCCCCTGTTTCCTGAAGGCTATAATCGGGAAATTCAGGTTATAGCCACCGTCCTTTCTGCAGACCAGGAAAACGACCCCGATATCCTCGCTATGATCGGTGCCTCTACCGCCCTGACCATCTCTGACATTCCTTTTAATGGGCCTATAGCCGGCTTGAGGGTTGGAATGATTGACGGAGAATATGTAATAAATCCCACCAGCAGTGAACTTAAGAAGTCCTCGATGGAGCTGGTGGTTGCCGGTACCGGCAAGGCTCTGGTCATGGTGGAAGGTGGTGCCGATAGTGTGGGAGAGGAGGAAATCCTCTCCGGATTGTTTTTGGCCCACGAAACCATGCAGCCTTTACTGGATATCCAGAAAGAACTGCAGAAAGAAAGGGGGCGGCAAAAAATTACCTTTATCAGTCCTGAAGCCGATGCGGTTCTACGGGAGAAGGTGATCCAGCTTGCCGGTAGTGGTATGGAAGAGGTGATAGCCACTGCAGATAAGATGGAACGCTCTGCAGTCTATCATGACCTGGAAGACCGGGTGCTCCAGAAGCTGGAAGGAGAGGAAGCCGGTTTTGACAGGCATAAGGAAGCCTCCGCCATTCTGCACGATCTTAAAAAAGAGATGATGCGCAAACAGATCGTGGAGAAAAAAGAGCGGATCGGCGGCAGGGCCTTTGATGAGATAAGGCAGATTGATACCGAGATATCCCTTCTGCCCAAGGCCCATGGTTCGGCACTCTTTACCAGGGGAGAAACTCAGGCCCTGGTGACCGCCACACTGGGCAGCGGTGATGATGAACAGTTGATGGAGACTCTCGAGGGGATTAGCTTCCGGCAGTTCATGCTCCACTATAATTTTCCTCCCTTCTGTGTGGGTGAGGCCCGTTTCATGAGAGGCCCCAGCCGCAGGGATATCGGGCACGGAGCCCTGGCCGGCAGAGCTATCAAGGCCATACTTCCGGATCCCGAAGACTTTCCCTACACTGTCAGGGTGGTTTCCGATGTTATGGAATCAAACGGTTCTTCCTCCATGGCCACAGTCTGCGGAGGAAGTCTTGCCCTGATGGATGCAGGGGTTCCCGTGAAACAACCGGTCTCGGGAGTCGCCATGGGCCTGATTAAGGAAGGTGATGAGGTTGTTATCCTTTCAGACATCCTCGGTGACGAAGACCATCTTGGGGACATGGATT
Organism: Desulfobia sp.; assembly: GCA_041641775.1. Classification (GTDB taxonomy): domain Bacteria; phylum Desulfobacterota; class Desulfobulbia; order Desulfobulbales; family SURF-16; genus JAWLDV01. The sequence goes on from JBEPXR010000046.1 coordinate 7,065, forward strand.
TCAAGGTTTGTGGCACCAGGGACGGTATTACGGCTGTTCAGATGGACATAAAAATTGAGGGTGTCTCGCGGGAAATCATGTCCCAGGCCCTGGAGCAGGCCAGAAGAGGACGGCTTCATATTCTCGAAAAGATGGCGGAGACTATGCAGGCCCATCGCCAGGAACTTCCGGCCCATGCTCCCAGAATATTCACTATCACCATCAATCCGGAAAAGATCAAGGACGTTATCGGTCCCGGAGGCAAGGTGATAAAAGGACTGAGCAGTGAATTCAACGTCAAGATAGACATAGATGACTCCGGCAGGATCAAGATATTCGCCTCGGACGGCGAGGCGGCCCAGGATGTGGTCAAAAAGATTGAAGAGATCGCCGCCGAAGCCGAAGTTGGCAAGGTATACACCGGAATAGTCCAGAAAATTGTCGATTTTGGAGCCTTCGTAGAGATCCTGCCGGGAACGGATGGCCTGGTTCATATCTCCGAACTTGAGGACCGCAGGGTAAATAAAGTAACTGATGTCCTTAGTGAAGGAGATGAGGTTAAAGTCAAGGTGCTTGCCATTGATGAACGGGGTAAGATAAAACTGAGCAGAAAGGCCGTTCTCAAGGAGCAGGAAGAGAAGTAGCCTCACTATGCTTGATCATTCAAACCTGCAGATATCCTGGCTTGATCCCCTGAAGAGTTCGGATCTGCCCCTGCCTGCCTACCATTCTGATCTTGCCGCCGGGCTGGATATTGCCGCTGCGGTCGAAGAAGATGTTGTTCTCGAGCCCGGTGCGATCAGAATCATTCCCAGCGGTTTCTCTGTCGCCATTCCGAAAGGTTACGAGGTACAGATCAGGCCGCGCAGCGGTCTTGCCGTCAAGCACGGTATCACTCTCGTCAACAGCCCCGGGACTATCGATGCGGATTACCGCGGCGAAGTGAAAGTCGGCCTCATTAATCTTGGACAGGCGCCTTTTACTGTAAAGCGGGGAGACCGAATTGCCCAGATGATAATGGCCCGGGTCGCCAGAGCGATGCTGAAGCTAGTTGACCGATTGCCTGAAACCGTCCGACAGGACGGGGGTTTTGGCCATACCGGAGTGTAATAATCATATATGCCAAGGTATCCAACCAACAGATGATACGATGAAATTCTGCGTACTGGGAAGCGGCAGTAAGGGGAACTGTACCTACCTGGAGGCTGGCACCACTTCTCTCCTTATAGACGTTGGCTTTTCCGGAAAGGAAATCGAAAGACGGCTGTCCTCGATCGGAAGAGAGGCCGGGAAAGTGGACGCTATTCTTCTCAGCCATGAACATAATGATCATCTCAAAGGCGCAGCCGTACTGGCCCGTAGGTACAAAATACCGATGATTGCCAACCGGGCGACTTATGCCGCCGGCAGAAGTGGTCTGGGTGAAGTTCCCTTTTACAAAGAATTCCAGACAGGAACATCCTTTTGTTTCAAAGACATATGGATTCATCCTTTCCGTATTTCCCATGACTGTGCTGACCCTGTGGGCTTTGTTCTGGAGTCCAACCATGTGTCCCTGGGATACTGCACGGATACCGGGATGATTTCGCGCCTCATGGCGCACCGGTTGTCGGGTTGTAACGGTTTGATATTTGAAAGCAATCATGATCGGGATATGTTGATGAACGGGCCATATCCCTATCGGTTAAAGCAGCGGGTTTCCTCAAACAAGGGTCATCTGGCCAATGGGGAGGCCGCTACATTTCTCAGCACTCTCCTCCATCCTGGACTAAGACATATAACTCTGGCCCACCTGAGTCAAACTAACAACGATCCAATACTGGCCTATGACGTAGTGGTTGAAGCGGTGGAAAAGGCCTGGTCGTCTACTGAACCCTGTCCGGCAATTTCTCTGGCTTCTCAGGATATGCCGGCAGATCTGCTTCAACTCTGAAAGAGCCGGAGGCTGGATTGAGTTGTCTCGCGTCATCCCTCAGGATTGGGGCTACTTCCTTTGTCCTGCCGGCTGGAGTAACGGAAAATATCCATTTTCTGGCAGACAAGGTCGACGATGTACAGCTCCTTTATTTTGAGTCTTCGGACAAAAGTCTTTTATCCCATGGCCTTGATGTCAAACTGCTTAAGAACCTGGCTGTAGAGTTCGATCTCAGCTACACGGTCCATCTGCCTCTGGACCTTTCTCTGTCAAGTCCCGATGCAGCTGAAAGAGTGGATTCAGTGGCCGAGGTCTGCCGTATTGTGGAGGAAGTAGCTATTCTTTCTCCCCTCAGTTTCGATCTTCATCTTGAATATGGGGGGCGGGATCGGAATAAGGATGAATGGCTTGCCGCCGTCGATGCCTCTCTGGATCTTCTGGCCGGTGAGCTCGGCGATTGGACCCGGAGGATCGCCGTCGAGAATCTCAACTATCCTTTCAGGGAAGTGCGCTCCCTGGCCCTGGACCATGGAATGAGCCTCTGTCTTGACTTTGGTCACGCCCTCTATTACGGCGACCATCTGGACGGGCTGATCGAAGATATCCCCAGGGCGTCTCACATACATTATCACGGTGTGGACGAGAAGGACCACCAAACCTTGACTATCGGGCAGCGTGATGTGACGACCAGGATAGGCGAGGCCCTGCGGGCAAGCGACTATGAGGGTGTTTTTACCCTGGAAATCTACGAGCATACCTCCCTGTACAACTCTCTTCTCGAACTGTCTGAAGCATGGAATATACAACTGGTAACCGGTAACTGGTAACTGGAAAATTGCAGCGGGAGGTCCCCTGCGATTAAGAGAAACTTTGCTGCCTTTGATGGAGATGATGGTATGGTGACCGATAGGACGGCATTTCACAGAGAAGACCTTGATGCTTTGCTGGCCGGAATTGAACCGGTTGATCAAACAATCATGAAGGAGGCGGGGGAGCGGCTGGACAACAAGACCAAACCCCTCGGCAGTTTGGGGATGCTCGAGGAACTGGCCCGCCGGATGTGCGGCATAGCGCGGAGTCTCACTCCGAAGACCGCCCACAAAATCATTCTCACTTTTGCCGGTGATCATGGCGTCACCAGCGAGGGAGTGAGCTACATACCAAAAGAAGTCACCCGGCAGATGGTCTATAACTTTTTGAAGGGTGGAGCCGGAGTAAATGTTCTGGCCCGTCACGTCGGCGCAGAAGTCCGGGTGGTGGACGTGGGGGTGGACGGTGACCTGGAGACTCCCGGCCTGATTGGCGCCAAGGTGAAGAGGGGAACCGAAAACCTGGCCAGGGGACCGGCCATGACCCTGGAAGAGGCTCTCGCAGCGATTGATGTTGGAGTGCGGACAGCCGGACAGGCGATTAGCGATGGGGCCGATATCCTGGGTACCGGCGACATGGGGATAGGGAACACAACACCTTCAGCCGCCCTTTTTGCTGCCCTGCTTGGAGTAAGCCCGGAGATGGTGACCGGCCGGGGAACAGGACTTGATGACAGAGGTCTGGCCCATAAGATAGAGGTCATCAAAAAGGGGCTGCAGATTAACCGCTCCCGGATCAACAGGGGGCCTCTGGAAACCCTGGCTGCTCTCGGAGGCCTGGAGATTGCCGCCATAAGCGGGGTTGTTCTGGAGTGCGCCAGGCAGCAGATCCCGGTGGTGGCGGACGGCTTTATTTCCAGTGCCGGCGCCCTGGCTGCCATCAGAATGAAAGGGGAGGTTGCCGATTACTGTTTTTTCAGCCATCGCAGCGCTGAACAGGGTCACCGTGTTTTTTTGGAGAAGATGGGAATAAAGCCGGTACTCGATCTCGATATGCGCCTTGGTGAAGGAACTGGTGCCGCTTTGGCCATGAACATAATCGAAGCGGGTGTCAAGATCCTGCTCGAAATGGCCACTTTTGCTGAGGCCGGGGTAACCCAGGGAGATGAGGTGAACGCGTAAACGATGCGGCAACTGGTTCTGGCCCTCGCCTTTTTAACCATACTGCCGCTGCCTGCCGGTGCGGCAACTCCCGGGGATATCCGACGCAGTTGCGTCTATTTCCCCCTGGCCGGCTGGCTGATCGGCGGAATAATGACCCTGGGCGCTCTTGGGTTGGCAGGCGCAGGAGCGGCCCCCCTCCTGGCTGGAGCTCTCCTGATCGCCTTTGAGGCCTGGTTTACCCGGGGGCTTCATCTGGACGGGGTGGCCGATCTCTGCGACGGCCTTGGAGGAGGGTACGATCCTGAGCGGCGCCTGGCCATCATGAAGGACTCCGCTACCGGGGCTTTTGGCGTAATAGGACTGATCCTGACCCTGGGTATCAAGACAGCCGCCCTGGCGGTCCTGATAGAAAAGGGTCTTTTTCTCTTCATCGCCTTTGTCCCCGCGGCGGCTCGCTGGGCCATTGTCGTGCTTTCCGCTGTTTCCATGTATCCCCGCCGAGATGGTACCGGACATTCCTTCGTGGGGAAGGTCAGTTTACCAGAGGTGCTCTTTGGCTTTCTCTGGCTGTTGCCCGTATTTATCCTGGCCCATTCTCTGGGATATGCACTGCTGGGTGGATTGATCGTGCTGTTCTTTGCCCTGCTTCCGGCCTTGTATCTGCGGCACAGTGGAGGCAGGCTGCTGGGAGGAGTGACCGGTG